>JBLHKV010000019.1:0-24586 GCA_047618115.1 Halieaceae bacterium
AATCATCGCGGGGATATCGGGGTCGATAGTCTTGTCGGCAGACACAACGGTACAGATAACCTGTACTTCATTCATAAAGCCTTTGGCAAACAGCGGACGAATTGGACGATCTATCAATCTCGAGGTAAGCGTTTCCTTTTCTGAGGGGCGTCCTTCACGCTTGAAAAAGCCACCGGGGATTTTTCCTACCGCGTAGGTTTTTTCGGTGTAGTGGACGGCCAGCGGAAAGAACGGCTGATTTGGCTTGGATTTTCTCTCTGCCACAACGGTAACCAGTACCGAGGTATTCTCAACAGTTACCAAAACCGCACCAGTTGCCTGTCTGGCAATTCGACCCGTTTCTAGGGTCACGGTTTGATTACCGTACTGAAATGTTTTCTTTACGGGATTCACAATTATTCTCCAATAGTAGTTTCTGATTTGGGAGGGCCATCCCTCCCAAAACCTTTTCTAACGACACAATCTTTTCTAACGACGCAAGCCTTGACGCTTGATCAGGGTGGTGTAACGTTCCAGACTCTTGCGCTTGAGATAGTCCAATAACTTCCGACGTTGGTTAACCATACGGATCAGACCGCGGCGGGAGTGGTGATCGTGCTTGTGCTCGGCGAAATGGCCTTGCAATTGCTGGATGTTCGCCGTTAGCAGTGCAACTTGTACTTCCGGTGAACCGGTATCGCCCTCTGCTGTTTGATAGTCTTTTACGACTGCTGCTTTTTCTTCAGCTGTTAATGACATTGTGCTTTTCCTCGGTTGAATATGCCCCGGGCGTTATTGCCCGTATATTGTGATGAGCCTGCCCACGCATATTTATAGACAGGTTCCTCCTTTTGGAGGGTTAATCCCTCCCCTAACTCACACCCTGTCAGAGGGTGCTCACCAAACGTTTGGGTGCTACGCGCCCATCGTCCAGAATCTCTCCAATACCTAAAAATTCACCGGCTTCCAGCTCCAACCTCACCAAACCTGAGGTCGGTAAGTTGGGTACCAGTACAGGCTGGCCCTGCCGTACATAAAAACCACTGGCCTCACCTACCTTGATAAGGGGCAGATGACCCAGTGCCACATCTACCGGTGCCAGCAATGCATCCATCGCTCTAAACTCTTCTGAATCTCTCAAGCCCTGCAAGGTTTCAATGCCGACCATCATATCTTCAGTAAATGGCCCCGCCTGCACTCTGCGAAGTTTGGAAACATGTGCACCACAGCCAAGTGCCGCGCCCAGGTCTTCTGCCAGACTACGAATGTAAGTACCTTTACTACAGCTGACGTACACATCCAATTCGGCCTGCTCTCCCGGCCTGAATTCGAGTACATCATACTGATAGATAGTGACAGCTCTCGCTTTGCGCTCCACTACTTTGCCCTGGCGGGCCAGCTTGTATAGCCGCTGCCCCTCGTGCTTTAGCGCCGAAAACATTGATGGAACCTGGCTGATCTCGCCCCTGAAATTTTGCAACGCTACATCGATCTGCTCGCGGCTTACGGAAGCAGCGCTGGCGGTAGCAATTTCTTTGCCATCGGCATCGCCCGAGTCGGTACTTACACCAAGTATAAATGTACTCTTGTAAGCCTTATCGGCATCCAGCAGGAAGCCGGAGAATTTGGTCGCCTCGCCAAAGCATATTGGCAAAATGCCAGTCGCCAGCGGATCGAGACTACCGGTATGCCCTGCCTTAGCGGCATAGTACAAACTCTTCACATTTTGCAGGCTGCGGTTAGAACTTTCACCAGCAGGTTTGTCCAGTATCAGCATGCCGTTTACTGGCCGTCCGCGCTTACTACGTCCCATCGTTCAGGACTGCTCGGTGTCGTCAGTCGAACTGCCTAAATTACGATCCGACTCCGCTGCCTTTTCTATCAGGTCGCTCAAGTGTCGACCGCGACTGACACTCGTGTCGTATACAAATTTAAGATGTGGGGTAACGCGCATATTACTGCCACGTGCAATCTTCGACCTGAAAAATCCCGCAGCTTTATTCAACACTTCGGTTGATTCTTTGGCGTCTTCAACGTTGTCTGCAGTAAGGGAGGTGTAGTACACCTTAGCATGGCCCATGTCTCTGCTGACTTCCACCTCGGTAATACTCACCATTCCAATACGGGGGTCACGCAGTTCAAATTGGATAAGACCGGACAACTCCCTTTTCAGGGAGTCGGCTACGCGCTGTGTTCTACTAAATTCTCTTGGCATATGCGTGGACTCTACAAAGAGCGGGCAATTTCCTTAACTTCAAATACTTCAATCTGATCGCCTGGACGCACATCGTTATAGTTTTTGACGCCAATACCACATTCAGTACCGTTACGAACTTCGGCAGCATCGTCCTTAAACCGGCGCAAAGATTCTAACTCGCCTTCATATATAACCACGGAGTCTCGCAGAACCCGAATGGGTCGAGACCGGTAAATGGTTCCCTCGATAACCATACAGCCTGCAATCTGGCCAAATTTGGGCGACTTAAAGACATCGCGAACCTCTGCAATCCCAAGGATCTCTTCGCGTAGCTCTGGCGACAACATCCCGCTGAGCGCAGCTTTAACATCGTCGATCAGATCGTAGATAACGTTGTAGTAACGTAGATCTATCCCTTCGCTTTCTACCAACCGTTTTGCTCCACCCTCGGCCCGGACATTGAATCCGAAAATGACCGCACCGGTAGTCGTCGCTAAATTAACGTCCGACTCGGCGATACCGCCAACGCCACCGCTGACAATGTTGACCTGGACTTCATCGTTACCCAGATCGAGCAGAGCTGATTGTATTGCCTCAAGTGAACCGCGTACGTCGGCTTTGATGACGATGTTAAGAATATCAACCTTTCCAGCAGTCATCCCGGCAAACATATTTTCCAGTTTAGATGCCGCTTGGTGTTGTATCTTATTGTCTTGATGCTTCTCCTGACGGAACAGCGCAACTTCTCGTGCTCGCTTTTCGCTCTCGACAACAGCGAATGTATCACCCGCATCGGGAGTACCATCCAGACCCAGAATCTCGACAGGAATGGAGGGCCCAGCACTTTCTATCGGCTTACCATTTTCGTCAAGCATGGCCCGAACGCGACCAGAGCAGACCCCGGCGAGAACGATATCGCCCTGTTTCAACGTGCCTTCCTGCACCAGTACCGACGCGACCGGACCACGACCCTTGTCGAGACGTGACTCAATAACAATTCCCTTACCGGGAATATCTAGCGCGGCGGTTAATTCCAGCAATTCAGCCTGCATGGAAATCGCGTCGAGAAGATCATCGATACCTTCTCCCGAATGAGCCGAAACCTGGATAAACTGCGTGTCACCACCCCAGTCCTCTGGAATGACATCCTTGCCGGCGAGTTCGCTTTTCACTCGCTCTGGATCTGCCCCTTCTTTATCCATCTTGTTAACGGCGACAATGATAGGCACTCCAGCGGCGCGAGCGTGTATCACCGCTTCTTCGGTCTGTGGCATAACGCCATCATCCGCCGCGACAACCAGAATGACGATATCCGTACTCTTGGCACCACGTGCCCGCATCGCAGTAAATGCCGCGTGGCCGGGGGTGTCGAGAAAAGAAATCATGCCCTTGTCGGTGGTCACGTGATAGGCACCTATATGCTGGGTGATCCCACCGGCTTCACCGTCTGCAACTTTCGTTTTGCGTATGTAATCGAGCAGAGACGTTTTACCGTGATCGACGTGACCCATAACGGTCACAACCGGAGCACGCGTTTCCTCTGTACCCTGGTGAGTACTGAGAAGCTCTTCCAGTTGCTCTTCGATAGCGTCCCCACTCACCAACTTATAACTATGTCCCATCTCTTCAACCACGAGCATCGCGGTATCTTGATCGATAACCTGGTTAATGGTGGCCATAGCGCCGAGCTTCATTAACTCTTTGATGACCACCCCAGCTTTAACTGACATTCGCTGAGCGAGCTCAGCCACAGTGATCGACTCACCCAGCCTGACCTCCGCCAATTTTTTCTCAGTGGGCATTTCAAATCCATGCTTGTGATGTTCTTCGTGAGATCGGCCCACTTTTTTCCGGCCACGGCGGCGATCGAAACCCGATTCTGCAGCTTCCAGATCTCGAATCGATAAATTATGTCCACGCTTCTTGCCGCGACTGACATCGTCCAGCCGGCTGCGACTGCGTTTCTTGTTTTTGTCCTTATCTGGCTCTCGATCGCTGCGCGCCGGCGCATCTTGACGCTTAAAGCGACCAGGCTTTGCAGTAGCAGGATCATCAGAGTCTGGTGGAGGAGCGGTCGGCGTCGGTGCGACTCTCGCCACCTTGGCGGCTTTTACAGCCTCCTCTTCAGCAGTTCTTTTAGCTGTTATGGCGCGCTCGCGGCGATCCTTTTCATCAATTTCTTTCTGCTTGCGTCGTGCAGCTGCACGCTGGCGCAGAATTTCCGGGTCCAGCTCAATTTCATGACTGGCGTCGACCTCGACCTCGGCTTCAACCTCGGCCGATTCTACTTCCTCGACCTCGACAATTTCTTCATCGGGAACCGCTTCGAACTCGTCGTTATGCGTTGCAGTGACCTCGGTTAGAGAATCTTCCGCCATATTCAACGCGTCGATATCTTCATTTAACTCTTCGGCTTCACCATCGGCATCCTCACGTTTGATATACGTGCGCTTCTTGCGAACTTCGACGTTAACTGTTTTCTTGCTTCTACCCTGGGTCCCGCTGGTTTTCAGCGTGCTCAGCGTCTTGCGCTTCAGGGTAATTTTCTTTGGGGCAACCTCAGACTCCCCGTGGCTACGCTTAAGATAGGCGAGAAGAGTTTTCTTGTCCTCATCGGACACTTCCTGGTCGGCATCGGTGTGAGCCAATCCAGCCTCTTTCATTTGTTTCAACACCCGATCAGCCGATGCTCCGACTACTTCTGCGAGTTGCTGAACCGTGACTTGCGCCATCCGTATTCTCCTTTAAGCCTATCTTAGCTACCCTGTTCTGACTCTTCTTCCGCAAACCAGGGCGCCCGCGCGGTCATAATCAGTTCCCCCGCACGCTCTTTGTCTAAATCTTCAATATCAATCAAATCTTCAATGGACTGTTCGGCTAGATCTTCCATCGTAACAATATTGCGACTGGCCAAAATATAGGCCAGGTGCTTATCCATCCCCTCCATGTTCAGAAGATCTTCCTGGGGCTCATTAACCCCCAGTTTTTCTTCGGAGGCAATTGCCTGAGTAAGCAGAGCATCCTTGGCGCGGGAGCGTAGCTCCTCCGCAATTTCCTCATCGAAACCTTCAATTGCGATCATTTCTTCAAGCGGCACGTAGGCCACTTCTTCCAATGTCGTAAAGCCTTCTTCAACCAGAATTTCAGCGACCTCTGCATCGACATCCAAGCCGGTGACGAAGATCTGAATAACGGCGCCCGCTTCTGCCTCGTGCTTATCAGCTGCCTCATCGATGCTCATCACATTGATGGTCCAACCCGTCAGCTGTGAAGCCAGGCGAACGTTTTGACCTCGGCCGCCAATTGCCTGGGCCAGGTTATCTTCTGAGACGGCAACGTCCATGGTACGGCTGTCTTCATCGACAACAATCGACTCGACCTCGGCGGGTGACATGGCATTAATCACCAACTGGGCAGGGTTGTCGTCCCACAACACAATATCTACGCGCTCATTATCGAGTTCGTTCGATACTGCCTGCACTCTGGAGCCTCGCATACCCACACAAGCACCAATAGGGTCAATACGGCCATCATTGGTCTTCACGGCTATCTTCGCCCGTGAACCGGGATCACGAGCGGCGGCCCGAATTTCGATCACCTCTTCCGCAATCTCTGGCACTTCAATCTTGAACAGTTCTATCAACATTTCCGGACAGGAACGGCTCAACAGCAACTGTGGGCCACGAGGTTCGGGACTGATATCTTGCAGAATCGCTCGTACCCGATCACCCATGCGAAAGGTTTCACGGCCGACCAATGCTTCCCGTGGCAGTAAACCTTCGGCGTTGTTGCCGAGATCGACGATGACGTTGTCGCGGGTCACTTTCTTGACGGTACCACTAATCAACTCGCCGAGTCGGCTCTTGTACTCTTCAATAACCTGCGCTCGCTCTGCTTCGCGCACACGCTGCACAATGACCTGTTTAGCGGTCTGAGCGGCTATGCGCCCAAACTCTACATTTTCTATCTGCTCTTCATGAATATCGCCAATCTGCAGCTTCACATCGACTTCTGCCGCTTCCTCAGTCGTGAATTGAGTGCCCAGCAACGCCATTTCATCATCGGCAACTACCAGCCAACGCCGGGTAGTCACGTAGCTACCATCTTCGCGATCGATGATTACTTCGATATCGGAATCTTCGTCATAGCGCTTTTTGGCGGCAGTCGCCAACGCCAACTCAATGGCCTCGAAGATAATCTCTTCGGCTACACCCTTTTCATTCGATACTGCTTCTGCAACCAGCAATATTTCCTTATTCATCGACGCCTCTTCTGTTCAAATACCGACGGAAATTACCCGCCTTTAACTTTTCTTCTTTTCCGGTCGTATTACCGGTTCAATTACTGCCTTATCTATAGACCCGAAGGGCAATAAATATTCATCATCATCAATTCGCAGCACAATATCTTCGCCTTCTACGGCGCTGAGTATGCCCTTGAACTTACGCCTGCCCTCGTAGGGCGCGCGTAAACGCAACTGCAGTGGCTCACCGATATACATCTGGTACTGCTCAAGATTGAACAGTGACCGATTGACACCGGGTGACGATACTTCAAGCGTATACTCGCCAGTGATGGGGTCTTCAACGTCAAAAACCGCGCTCACCTGACGACTCACTTCCGCACAATCGTCAACCGTTATACCCTTGTCGCTGTCGATAAATATTCTCAACAAGGTATGCCTGCCCTGGGAATTGTGTTCCAGACCCCACAGAACAAAGCCGAGCGCGGCTACCGCCGGCTCAACCAGAGAATGTAAATCCTGTTCTCTTGCCAAATTCGCCTCGCAATCAAATACCCCATAAACAAAAAGCCCCTTCGAGAAGGGGCTTTCTATCAGCATGCAGGCACGCAATATGGTAGCGGGGGCCGGATTTGAACCGACGACCTTCGGGTTATGAGCCCGACGAGCTACCAGACTGCTCCACCCCGCATCTAAACCTTTTTGCGCGAAGACCCTTAGTCCTCCGCTTTCGAACCCTTTTCCAACAATTTCTGGTCCGAATTAAGGGGGTGAATTATAGGGACGCCCCCACCTCTGGTCAAGCGCTGTGGCATCTAAAAATACCAAATACTCCGAGGAAGAGCTTTTAACTTTAACACAATATAAAACAATAGCTTAGGATATAATCGTAGCTGTAAATCGACTATTACCGAACGAAAAAATCAAAAGAGTGCGCAATCCAGAGTAAAACGAAGCCCCCCAAAGCGTGCCGCAATTACCTTTATACTGCGCTGATCGGCGCCTGTAACTCGTTCAATACACCGTTTTCAATATTGTAAATACAGCCGTGGACTGACAGATCCATCCCGCGATTCCAGGCTCCTTTCACTATTGTGGTATTACAGACATTGGTAACCTGCTCAATAACATTAAGCTCACATAGCAAATCGCCTCGCAACTCGGGATCCACCTCCTCCAGAATAGCGCTATTCAATCGCGCGACATCCTTTATATGCCGCAACCAATTATCGATGAGCCCCAGTTCTTTGTCGTCCACCGCCGCCTTAACACCGCTACAACCATAGTGACCACAGACAATGATGTGTTTAACCGCCAACACCTCCACAGCAAACTGTATGACAGACAGACAATTAAGGTCTGTGTGAACCACGACATTAGCTATATTGCGGTGCACGAAAACTTCACCGGGAGGTAGATCGACAATTTGATTCGCCGATACGCGGCTATCGGAACAACCTATCCAAAGGTACTCAGGCGTTTGCTGTTGCGCCAGTCGATGAAAAAAATCGGGCTCCCGTTCCGTGATCGCCTCGGACCAGGCCTTATTTCTTGCGAGTAGATGATCCAGTGAACTCATAGTGTTAGTGCGCCGCGCTTGATAGACAACCTCTAAGCACACATCATAACTTACCGAGTACGGTCGCGCATTCAAGATAATCAGTAACTGGTTCACTAAGCATAGTAACTACCAGCATGAAGGGATACAGACAATCAGGGATGGTAAAGCATGATCAGCATGAAAAAAACGTCAGTTCTTGACCCCCAGAACCGGGCATTCCCGGCTCCGATTGCCTATGGACCAGGCCGACTGGCCGAGATATAGCGTCGGCCTTATTTTCAAAAATCTCGCTGAACACCCGTAATTTAGCAGAGCAAGGCTGGTAATTAGGCGCAAAAAAATTCCTTCATTGGTGCGTTCGCCTCCTGAGGTACTGTCACAAACGCTTCAAATCCGTCCACCAAGATGCCCCTGAGAGTCAAACGGGTTTATAGTTAGGTATGCGATGCCTCTAGGAAAAGCGCGATGAAGGAATCCTGTAAGACCACAGGTGCTGAACAAGTTCGATGGGATCTTACCGATCTCTACAAAGATGTCGACGACCCCCTGATCGACAATGACATTGCGCTGCTCGGGAAGCTCGCAGCGGATTTTCAGCTACAGTTCTCAGGAAAACTCGGGGATCGACTTGGGGACGCTTTATCGGCCAAAGCGGAGCTGAGTTGCCTGCAAGCCAAACTGAGTATATTCCTGTTTTTGAGCCGCAGCACGGACTCGGCCAACGAGCACATTCAGCAGCGGATTGGCGTGTTAAACGAAAGCTGGAGTCGGTGTAGTGCCAATCATTTAACATTTTTCAACCACGAACTAGCGCAGATGGACGAGTCCGCGTACCAGTCCCTGTGTGAATCTGACCCCGTGGTGGGCCATCATCGCCCTTATCTGGATCACCTGCGAAGTACCAGCGAATACCTACTGGAACAGGATGTCGAGCGAGCGCTAAAAATCCGCGATCCATTTGGAGGTGGTGAGTGGTCCGAGTATGTCGAGGATTTAGCGACAGAACTTCGCTTCAATCTCGTAGATGAGTCCGTCACGCTGCAGAAAATTCTCCAAACATCGTTAGACGACCCTGACGCGGAGCGACGGTTCAATGCGCTAAAAAGTCTGAGTACAGGTTTATCTACCCATAAGCACGATCGGCTCGCTGCTCGGGCGCTCAACGTAGTGCTGGGCGCCAAGGCCGTGGAAGACAGCGAGCGAGGCTACGCTGGCCCCATGTCTGCCCGCAATCTCGACAATCATGTCGATGACGACACGGTCGAAGCGTTGCACCTGGCGGTGGCCGAAGACGCAACGCGTCATGCCAGGCGTTACTATCGACTGGTCGCGAAACACCTTGGTGTGAAAGTTCTCAAATGGTCTGACCGCGCAGCCCCCATGCCATTTACCAGTGAACGGATCGTCACATGGCAGGAATGTGTGGAGACCGTGTTGGCAGCTTATGGATCCTTCAGCCCCACCTTGCGCGACTTGGTGCAGAAGATGCTTGCTAGCCAGTGGGTGGATGCGCCCCCCGCAGAGGGAAAGCGCGGAGGGGCTTTCAACTACTCTGTGCTATTACCTTCTGGCGAACCTCGGTCTTATAACTTGCTGAACTACATGGGATCATTAAATAATGTGATGACTGTTGCTCACGAGCTTGGCCATGGCGTCCATGGCATGTTGGCTGCCGAATCGCAGGGTGCGTTGATGTTCCGTTCACCTACGGCCTATGCGGAGACGGCCTCTATTTTCGGTGAGATGACGACCTTCAACCACTTGCTGGGCAAGACCCAAAGCGACACCGAAAAGCTGTCACTGTTGATGAGTAAGTCGGCAGACTTTATCGGCACTGCGGTTAGGCAGATTTCATTTTCCAACTTCGAGCGACGAATCCACCTGGAACGCCGTACAGCCAAACTCAAGGTAGCCGACTTCAATGAGGCGTGGATGGCTGAAACCAAGGCTTTTTACGGCGAGGAAGGAGACATCTTCTCCTACGAGTATGCCGACAATCTCTGGTGTTATATCCCGCACTTTTTCAGACCGTTTTACGTGTACGCCTACGCCTTTGGCGAGCTGTTTACTCAGTCCCTTTACGCGCGCCGCGAGCACTATGGCGATGAATTTGAAAATATGTATCTCGACCTGCTGAGAGCAGGAGGGAGTAAAAATGCAGTTGAGCTTATGGCACCGTTTGGGTTAGACCCGCGCGAGCCAGATTTTTGGCGTGAGGGTATTGAGTCAAGCATTGCTGTCTGGCTTGACGAAGCAGAAGTGATTTCGGAGCGTATTCTATCGGGTCGAGGTAGTTGATCCGATGCTGTAGAACGCCTCAAGTTGCAGCTGCATTGTAGCTCGAGCCTTACCTAATTAGACGCTGATTATTTGAATCGCTCATTCCAACTGCCATTATTTTCGCGATTACAATTTTCTTCGGTATCAAAATTTACGTGCCGACGTATATCTCTAACATTTACATCAATGGACAATAGCTTTTCATTGATAAGACTATGCATTCCGTTCACATCTGTTTTTTTCAACTGCTCGTTTGTATCGTAAATGCACACTATAGAAAGACTGTCAGAAAAATTATTGTAGTTCACAAAATGTGTTATCCATTTGAATCCATCATAATTATCTTGTGCAATATCACAAACCTCGGTTAACACCTCTATAAGCGCATTATCCATTTTTTTGTCAGTCTTTCTCATTCTGATTGACGCCTAATAGTTGGCTCTACGACCGGTGCAAATATCGCTGTGGTAGCTTCCACAATTAGGCAGTGCCCATCAGACTGTTCCTCACGCCAGTGGGACAGCACCTTGAAATGAGACATTTTGAGTTCCTCCAAGATATCCTCCTCTGCTCCGATATAACGTGTCGCAGTTCCATCGGGCAATAGAGTGCATCCGGACTGCAAATCCAAACCCTCCACATCTACGCTGAGATCACTAAAACACATTGTGTTGACCAGGAAATACCCACCTGGCCGCAACACACGTTTTATGCTGTCAAACAGAACACGGCGATCATCGCCGATGATGCAATGCAAAAGATGGCTATCGTAGACAAAATCAAACGCATCGTCGGCGAATTGCTCTAGATAAATAACATCACCAACCGAAAACAGCGCATCACTATTCAATTCCAGTGCTCGCTTCTGCGCCAACGCTACTGCAGTTGGCGCTATATCAATGCCAGACACCAAGTAACCGCGTTGCGCAAACCAAAGCCCAATGTTACCCGCTCCACAACCTAATTCCAGTAAACAACCAGTCTTTGGTGCGTGACCATTAGCTAATGCTTTCGTAATCAATAGCTCATGGGTTCTATATTCAGCGACATCTGAATCCCATCCCGGTGCGCCCTCAGCCAACTTCTTCTGGTACAAGGCCTCATGACCCTCATAGAAAGTTTTCATGCATAATCCCCAAATATAGTTGCTCGTCTCATAACATCTTACACAAGTGTACGGGCTATAAAACCAGGACTGCCGGAACGTACTTAAACGTTTTGTTATACCTTACTTGACTCCTCGCATGTAATGGTCAAATCAACATGTACAATGAGACTCAGCCGTTTACCAATCTCGTGACGTGTTACATAGCCACATTTACCGGTTCGGTTTAATCCGTGAGCGAACGACACTAGATAATCGTATACGCCCTCCGACTGTGACCAAGAGTAGAATATTGTGCTTTCACTTCTAGGCGCTATCGCCCCAAATACAATTCGATTAGACGGTAATTTAACTATGACTTCGTTAACGTTCTGACTGGAACGATTCACTATCACAACCTCTGGAGAGCCTACTGCATAGATCCCCAGGCCAGCAGCGAATATCACCAACAAAACGACTATGCCAAGGACAAATTTCTTTACCATATATGTTCGTATCTCGAGACTGTGTGAATCACAAACCGTATTTGTCAAGAAAGCCCTTTTTAGCCTTTTCGTCAACGATCCTGTCTCTTAAGTGTAAAATATATTGATTTAGAGGCTCGCGATCATTTGTTGAGATAATGCCTGAACATTTCTTCAAATTAAATACATAGAGTGATTTCGCGCCTTTTTGAGGAATTATTATTGGTGCAAATTTTCTATAGCAAAAATTTCCAGGTTCATCGCATAACAATAGGTTCATACCTTCATAAAAACTTCTCAAACGCATTTTCTGGTGTGCAGGACTTAAATCAGTTAACTCTTTTACTCGTTGACCTGAGAGGTTAATGAGCAGCTGATCATCTAACAGGAGTGTAGAGGAGGTTTTCCAGTTTCGGGTCGATGGAATGACTCTGCCAATAAAGAAATTCCCATACTCTTTTGTGAACTCTTTAACTTTATGCTCGTTTTTAGCCGTTAAGAATTGTTTTAAATTTTTGTAAAAATCTGGCAAAAACTCTTTTAGCTTATTGTCTATTTCTTCACATACGCGTAACTCACCACTCTGGTAGTCATGCACTCTAATACGACCTCCCTCCTCTTGAAGGAAATATGCGAGTTCTGCACCAGGAAATCTTTCTGAGAGTTTCATGAATTCAGGGGAAACGTGGCCGAGGAGTCCACGAGTGTACACCATTTCATAGCAGCGATAGACCGACCCCTCGAGCGAGAGCCCCTAAACCAGAGAGAGATTTTTTGATGACGGGAATCCGCCTTGGTCTGCGCGACCGCAAGACGATTTTCGCGGCGCTGATCGCGACCAAAGTGGGCCACACGAGCCCTCAATAATGCAGCTTTAGATATTTATTGGCACCGAAGGGGGGCTACGGGGCCGCCTAGGTGCGGCCAGCCTGGTCCGCACGAGCCCCTCGATATTGCAGATTCTTACATATTTGGTGCCGAAGGCGGGACTTGAACCCGCACGAGCATAGCTCACTACCCCCTCAAGATAGCGTGTCTACCAATTCCACCACTTCGGCTAAAACTTTTCCTTATCTTCCCTATTACTCTGTCGTTGGTATGTCGTTGAGCTCGGGTACATCATCTCGACTGGGGAATTCATCACCGCCGGGAATATCATCGAGAACCGGAATATCTGAGGGACCAGCTAGCGGCTCGCTAACAGTCATCTCCGGAATCGGAATATTGATTTGGCCCGCAGCTTCCGAGCGACTTTTCGCTAGTATCGCCAGACCGAGACTGCTGCAAAAAAATAGTACCACCAAAATGGTGGTTGCACGGGTCAATGCGTTGCCGCTGCCGGAACTCCCAAACAATGTCTGCGAGGAACCCGCACCAAAGGAGGCACCCATATCGGCGCCCTTGCCTTGCTGCAACATGATAAGACCAATAATGGCCAGAGCCACTATCAGATGTCCAACTAAAACCAGTTGTTCCATATTCAGGTCGCCGCCATCACGATGGCTGCGAACTCCTCCTGCTTTAGTGCGGCACCACCGATCAGTCCTCCGTCGATGTCTACCTGCATGAATATCTCATTAGCATTGGCGGCTTTTAGGCTGCCACCATACAAAATTCGTACCTGCGCCGCGGCGTCGCTATCCATTTGCGCTAACTCTGCGCGAATAAATGCGTGTACCTCTTGCGCCTGTTCCGGCGTCGCGGTTTTTCCTGTACCTATCGCCCAAATTGGTTCGTAGGCTACAACTGTCGCCGCCTCCAGGTCGTTGTCGGCAAATACTGCCGTCAACTGCCGTTTTACTACAGCCAGTGCCTGACCGGAGTCGCGCTGCTCCAGTGTCTCACCTACGCAGAGAATCGGTCTCAAACCAGCCTGTAAAGCCGCCGCATACTTACCGGCGATCAACTGGTCCGTCTCTCCGTAAAGCGTCCTGCGCTCCGAGTGACCCAAAATAACAAAGGTACACCCCAGATCAGACAGCATCTGCGCAGACACCTCACCGGTGAACGCACCGTCGAGATTGGGATTACAATCCTGCCCCCCAACCGCAATCGAGCTGCCCTTTAACAGGCTCAACGCCACGTCCAGATAAACAAAAGACGGACAAACAACAACCTCTGCTTTTGAATCACCGATAGAAGCCGGCATACCGTCTAGCAGCTCAGCTGCCTGGGCACGAGATCCGTGCATCTTCCAATTTCCGGCTACCAAGGGTCTACGCACTGTAATCCTCCTCACCAGCCCGATTCAAAAGGCGGGCAATCTTAACCAAGTTGCTTTAAACATACAAGACTGCAACTGCGTAAAATATGGCTCTAATTACGCGAGTGCAGATTCGACCACATCGCTCAATTGACGACAGAGTCGTACCACCTCATCGCGGTCCTCTCCCTCGATCATTACCCGCACTACTGGTTCGGTCCCCGATGGGCGGAGCAACACCCTGCCCCGCGTGCCTAGCTCTGTTTCGACCTGGCTGACAGCGGCGGTTACAGATGGGTTATCGCTGTCAAAACCGGCACTACCAAGCCGTACGTTGATCATATGTTGGGGCATCTTTGTCATACCCGATTTCGCCTCGTACAAAGATATGTCGCCGACAACAAGCGCAGCTAACACCTGTAAGGCGGCGACAATACCGTCTCCGGTAGAAGTAGCATCCTCGCAAATGATGTGACCGGATGACTCGCCTCCCAATCTCCAGCCAAGTTCCTGCATCATGGCTTTGACGTAACGATCGCCGACCCGTGCGCGGGCGAATGGTATACCAGTTCGCTCGAATGCCTGTTCGAGCCCGAGGTTGGACATTAACGTACCCACGACACCGGAATTCCCCAATGTGGCAGGGGTTTGACTTGCGATGATAAACAGCAGTTCATCACCATCCACCAGTTCACCAAGGTGATCGACGAACACCACGCGATCGCCATCGCCGTCAAAGGCGATGCCCATATCTGCGCCTTCCGCCACGACCCTTGCCTGCAGTGCGGCTGGGTACGTAGTACCGACGCCATCATTAATATTCAAGCCATTGGGCTGCGTACCTAGTTCAACAACCGTTGCACCCAGCTCCGCAAAAACATTGGGTGCAATGTGATAGGTGGCGCCGTGCGCGCTGTCGACAACAATACGCAGCCCGTCCAGATGAAACCCAGTGGGAGCGGTGCTTTTACAAAATTCGATATAGCGCCCGGCGGCGTCGGCAATTCGACTGACCTTACCCAGGTTCACCGAGTGCTCGGTGACCATGGGTAGCGCCAATTGTGCTTCAATATCAGTTTCTACTTCATCTGCGAGTTTTTCGCCGTTGGCTGAAAAAAACTTGATGCCGTTATCGTGGAAGGCGTTGTGGGAGGCACTGATAACAATGCCCGCATGTGCGGAAAATGTGCGGGTCAGGTAGGCAACGGCGGGGGTTGGCATGGGTCCGAGCAAAAATACGTCAACACCCGCCGCGACAAGACCAGCCTCCAGCGCAGACTCAAACATGTAACCGGAAATACGTGTGTCCTTGCCAATAAGAACTTTACAGCGGTTACCCTCTAGAGCTGCCTTACGGGCAAACACACGCCCACAAGCCCAACCCAGCTTGAGGACAAAGTCCGGCGTTATCGGCGCCTGCCCCACCAGTCCACGGATACCATCTGTTCCAAAATACTCTCTGGTCATTACCCTGATGTACCCCTTAGCGCCGAAACCATCCGCATTGCTCGTGCAGTCTCGAGCACATCGTGGACCCTCACGATGGATGCCCCTCTTTCAACCGCCAGTACCGCGAGACAAACACTGGCTGTCGTGCGATCCAAAGAATCATCCCCCAATAGCTTGCCGATCATAGCCTTTCGCGACAGACCGGCCAACACCGGCCGCCCAAGATTCTGTAGCTGTCGTAAATGACGAAGCAGAGCAAGATTATGTTCCAGGGATTTCCCAAAGCCAAACCCGGGGTCTACGATGATATTGGTCCGAGGTATGCTCGCGGCCTCGCAGGCCTTGATACGCCCTTCCAGAAATTTACATACCTCAACTAGCACGTCTTCGTAGCTGGGTGAATTCTGCATGGTACCCGGCTGACCTTGCATGTGCATCAAACACACCGGAAGCCTCGTCTGGGCGGCGGCTGACAACGCACCAGGCCGCTGCAGTGCACGGACATCATTGAGTAAACCCGCGCCCGCCTTCGCAGCCGCTGTCATTACCTCGGGTGTGCTGGTGTCGACGGAAACAATAACGGGAAGCTCAGCGGCAATCTTCTCAATCACCGGTAAGACCCGGTCCAACTCTTCGGCGGGTGATACTGTTGCGGCACCGGGCCGGGTTGATTCCCCCCCCACGTCGATAATGGAGGCCCCCTCCGCGAACATTTGTGCAGCACGCGACAGCGCCAGGCTCTCATCGAGTTTGCCGCTGGAAAAATAGGAGCCGCCATCGGAAAATGAATCGGGGGTGACGTTCAACACCCCCATAATGTTTATAACGGACGTATCGAGAATCTGGCCACCGCAGTCCATGGGCACGCAGGCCGCAGTGCTAGCTAATGCTCGCCCGCCGGTCCGCCAATGGGGCTACCGCTATCGTCTTCAGCTTTCACCTCCGGCTTGCTTTGGCTTGAACCACTGTCATCACTATCGGTCCAGTCCTGCGGCGCATCCGGTTTGCGACCAGCCATGATGTCATCGATCTGATGCGCATCAATGGTTTCATAAAGCATCAGCGTATCAGCCATGAGGTGCAACGCGTCGATCTGCTCACTTAGCACGCGTTCGGCTGTCTGGTAGCATTCATCGACAATACTTCGAACCTCTGCATCGATATCCTTGGCGGTCTCCGCCGACACCGACTTACTGTGTTGCGTAGCTGAACGGCCCAGGAAAACTTCGTCGTCTGACTCGTCGTATAACAGCGGCCCCATCTTATCGGACAGGCCCCACTTGGTGACCATGTTGCGGGCAATCTCAGTGGCCCGCTTGATATCGTTTGATGCGCCTGTGGTTACGCCGTCCTTGCCCAGAGTCATTTCCTCTGCAACACGACCTCCGAAGAGACTGCAAATCTGGCTGATAATATGGCGCCGACTCAAACTGTAGCGGTCCTCTTCGGGTAAGAACATGGTTACGCCGAGCGCCCGTCCCCGCGGGATAATGCTTACCTTGTACACCGGATCGTGCTCCGGCATCATCCTGCCCACTATAGCGTGACCCGCTTCGTGGTAGGCGGTGTTTCGTTTTTCGGCCTCCGACATCACCATCGATTTGCGCTCGGCGCCCATCATAATTTTGTCTTTGGCGAGCTCAAACTGCTCCATGCCAACCTTACGTACATTTGCCCGCGCTGCGAACAGTGCCGCTTCGTTGACCAAGTTGGCCAAGTCGGCTCCCGAGAATCCCGGGGTACCGCGCGCGATCAGGGATGCCACGACGGTATCGTCGATGGGAACCTTGCGCATATGTACCTTCAAGATCTGTTCGCGGCCCCGAATATCAGGCAGGCCCACTACAACCTGACGGTCAAAACGGCCCGGACGCAGCAGTGCAGGATCGAGAACATCGGGACGGTTGGTAGCGGCTACGACGATGACACCGTCGTTCGCCTCAAAACCATCCATTTCCACCAGTAACTGGTTGAGGGTTTGCTCGCGTTCGTCGTGACCGCCGCCAAGTCCGGCACCCCGGTGCCGACCAACAGCATCGATCTCGTCGATAAAGATAATGCAGGGAGCTTGTTTCTTTGCCTGTTCAAACATGTCGCGCACCCGTGAGGCACCTACACCGACAAACATCTCGACAAAATCAGACCCGGAGATAGAAAAGAAGGGTACCTTGGCTTCACCGGCAATGGCCTTAGCCAGCAGAGTCTTACCCGTACCGGGTTGACCTACCATCAATATACCCCGGGGGATGCGTCCACCCAGACGCTGGAACCGTCCCGGGTCACGCAAAAATTCCACTAGTTCCTGAACATCTTCCTTGGCTTCATCGACGCCGGCAACGTCGGCAAAGGTGGTGTGAATCTGGTCTTCACCTAATAATCGGGCCTTGCTCTTGCCAAAGCTCATGGGGCCGCCGCGACCGCCACCACCGCCCTGCATTTGGCGCATGAAGAACATAAAGACTGCGATGATGATTAGGATAGGGAAGCAGGCCACCAACAACTGTGTCCACAGGCTTTGCTGTTCTGGCTTGCGGCCGACAACCTCTACCTTGTGCTCAATCAAGTCGTCCATCAATTTTGGGTCTTCGACCATGGGCCGGATGGTTTCGAAGCGCGAGTTATTTCGACGCTCGCCACTGATTGTCAAGCCGTCAATGACAACCTTGCTGACCTGATCGCGCTGCACCTCTTGGATAAACTCGGAATAAATGAGTTCTTCGGTTTGCGGTTTCAAATTGAAGTTTTGAAAAACTGTCATCAGCACTGCGGCGATGATCAGCCATAAAATTAGATTTTTTGCCATATCATTCAAGGCCTTAACCCCTCTTGTTACCTGACTGAAACCAGCATACCCGCCACCCAACTGTGGCTGGAATACTCTATATAGACCTCAATCAAGCCGTTTATCTCCAGACGGCCCATACTCTGACCCCTAAATGTACTATATATCCGTGCCGCGCTCCACGTCGTCTGCCAGCTTACGAAGCCTTCAAACCACGCCCCAGCAAGTATACCTCGCGAGATCTAGCGCGGGATGCTGCCGGTTTTCGCGAGATCACCGCATCGTACTGTCCACGCATAGTCGCAAGTACCTCGACAAATCCGTCGCCCTGAAACACCTTCAACAAGACATTTCCGCCAGGACGCAGCGTTCTCGCAGCCATGTCCAACGCCAGCTCAACCAGATACATTGAGCGCGGCTGATCAACCGCACTCATACCACTCATATTGGGGGCCATATCTGAAATTACAAGGTCCAACTGACTTCCTTTCAGTCTCGACATCAATTCATCAAATACTGCGTCCTCGGTAAAGTCACCCTGAACGAAGTCAACATCTGCCACGGCGTCCATCGGCAGTATGTCAGAAGCCAAAACTCTGCCTCGATCTCCTACCAGTTTTGCGGCGACCTGTGACCAACCGCCAGGTGCTGCACCCAGATCCAGCACTTTTGAGTGTGGTTTGATCAGCTGGTCCTTTTCCTGGATTTCCAGAAGTTTAAAGGCGGCTCGAGAGCGGTAGCCCTCCGCCTGAGCTCTAGTCACCCAAACATCATCAAAGTGTTCTTTTAGCCAGCGCTTACTCGACTTGCCCTTTGCCATACCAGCCCCATTTATTCCATCGTTGCGCTGCTGTACACTAGCGCGCCCGGCCCGCCGGCCAAAACCCAAGTCCCAATCCACAGATTAACTACTATGAATCAGCAAACCACAGAAACCAAGGCTCTGAAGTCTCGCGGACATAAACTGAAGCCCCTGGTCACCGTTGCCGCGAAGGGGCTTAGCGACACTGTACTGGGTGAAATTGACCGTGCATTGGCCGACCACGAGCTGATCAAGGTAAAAATCAAGGTTGGAGACCGCGCCAGTCGTGAGCAAATAGCGCAAGATATTTGCAAGCGCACCAAGGCAACTATAATTCAGCAAGTCGGCGGCGTGATACTCGTTTTACGCCGGGCAGACAAACCCAATCCACGTTTATCTAACCTCATCCGAATTTTGTAAACTCCGCGGGGTTAGCCGCGACACAGTATCAAATATACCTGATGGCCTCTATCTCATATTCTATGTCGCCACTGGGGGCACGCACCACGGCAACGTCCCCAACTTCCTTGCCAATCAACGCGCGGGAGAGAGGTGATCCAACCGAGATTTTATTTATCTTGAGGTCGGCCTCGTCTTCTCCCACTATCTGGTAGGTCACCGCTTCATCGGTGTCGATATTAATAATATCCACCGTGGTACCAAAGATAACTTTGCCTTTATTGGGCAGCAACGAAATATCGATCACCTGCGCATCGGCAAGCTTGGACTCTATTTCCTGTAATCGACCTTCGGCGAAGCTTTGCTGTTCACGCGCGGCGTGGTACTCGGCATTTTCTTTGAGATCGCCATGGGCTCTCGCCTCGGCGATAGCTTTTGAAATTCGGGGTCGATCGACCTTTTTCAGATGCTCGAGTTCCTCGCGCAAACTGCGCTCGCCGGCAACTGTCATTGGTACTTTGTTCATGGGTTCATTCTCTCGTGTAATTGCTGCAAGCGCCGCACCTTGGGCTCGATTTTATGTTTCTTGGCCATACATAGCGCTTCTGCTGCAGCTAGCGTGGTCATGTAATAAACGCGATGTGCTTCTGCGTTGCTTCTGATTGACGCGGAATCAGCTATCGCCCGCCTCCCCTCTGTAGTATTGACTATGAAATCAATTTCGTCATTTTTTATCATATCGACAATGTGCGGCCGCCCCTCTTGCACTTTGTTAACTCGCCCAACCTGCATCCCCGCATCGGCGATAACCAGGGCGGTACCATGGGTTGCCACCAGCTTAAAATCCATTGCAACCAGAGCGCGGGCCACTCCGATGATTCCCGGCTTGTCGACATCGCGAACGCTGAGAAACGCCATGCCCTTTTCGGGAAGTGTATCACCAGCGGCTAGCGTTGCCTTTAGAAACGCTTCTGGGAAGCTGTCACCGATACCCATCACTTCGCCGGTGGACTTCATTTCTGGCCCCAGGATGGGATCTACCCCAGGGAACTTACCAAACGGCATGACCGCTTCCTTCACAGCATAATACGGCGGGATACGCTCGCTGGTGAAACCTTGTTCTTCCAGGCTAATTCCAGCCATGCAGCGCGCTCCAATTTTAGCCAGGGACTGGCCGATACACTTGGATACAAGAGGCACCGTCCGAGAAGCGCGTGGATTGACTTCGATCACATAAATTTCGTCGTCCTGCCAGGCAAGCTGAACATTCATTAGCCCACACACGCCCAACTCCAAAGCCATTGCGCGGATTTGATCACGCATCTCGTCCTGAACATCCGCCGGCAAGCTGTACGGTGGTAACGAACAAGCCGAATCACCAGAGTGAACTCCTGCCTGTTCGATATGCTGCATGATCGCGCCTATCACCACCGTCGTTCCGTCACTGACGGCATCGACGTCGACTTCCACCGCTGCATTCAAGAAATGATCCAGCAGCACCGGGGAGTCATTGGAGACCGAAACAGCCGTGTGCATATAACGTAACAGCTCTTTTTCGGCGTAGACGATTTCCATCGCTCGACCACCCAGTACATAGGAGGGTCGCACAACCAGGGGATATCCAATTTCATTCGCGGCTGCGATTGCCTCCTCGTGGCTGCGAACTGTGGTATTTCGAGGTTGTTTAAGCCCCAGTTTCTGGATCATAAGCTGGAAGCGTTCGCGGTCCTCGGCCCGGTCGATAGCGTCGGGCGTGGTACCGATTATTGGTACACCGGCAGCCTCGAGTTCGCGCGCCAGCTTTAAAGGCGTCTGTCCGCCAAACTGCACAATCACCCCTTTGGGTTTTTCCAACTCGACAATTTCGAGCACATCCTCCATGGTGACAGGCTCGAAGTAGAGCCGATCCGAGGTGTCGTAGTCGGTCGAGACCGTCTCCGGGTTACAGTTGACCATAATGGTTTCGTAACCGTCTTCGCGCATCGCCAGTGCCGCGTGCACGCAGCAATAATCAAACTCTATGCCTTGACCAATCCGATTAGGCCCGCCGCCGATGACCAATATTTTTTCCCGATCACTGGGGGCCGCCTCGCACTCCTCCTCGTAGGTGGAATACATATAGGCCGTAGCTGTGGAAAATTCCGCTGCACAGGTATCCACTCGTTTGTATACGGGTCGTATGCCCAGGGAGTGCCGACGCGCTCGAACCTCGCGCTCTGCAACGCCCAACAACACCGCAAGTCGTGCATCGGCGAAGCCCTTGCGTTTAAGACGGTACATCCGATCGGCGTCCAGGTCCGCCAGCGCGACTGTCTGTAATTCATTTTCGCAGTTGATCAGATCTTCAATTTGCACCAGAAACCAGGGGTCAATCCCCGACAAGCCGTACACCTCATCGACAGTCATACCGTAGCGTATGGCATCGCCGACATACCAGAGGCGCTCGGCGCGGGGGTTTGTCAACTCCGAGATCAATGTGTCGCGCGTATCGTCGGCGTCGAGATCAATGATATTTTCAAAGCCGGCCGAGTCCACTTCAAGACCCCGCATCGCCTTTTGAAGAGATTCCTGAAACGTGCGGCCAATAGCCATGACTTCACCCACAGATTTCATCTGGGTGGTGAGCCGGGAGTCCGCGGTATCAAATTTCTCAAAGGTGAAACGCGGCAGTTTAGTTACCACGTAATCGATGGCTGGTTCAAAACTGGCGGGGGTAGCTCCACCTGTTATATCATTTTGTAATTCGTCCAGGGTGTAACCGATAGCGAGCTTCGCAGCTACCTTGGCGATGGGAAACCCGGTTGCCTTAGATGCCAGTGCCGAGGACCGCGACACTCTGGGGTTCATCTCGATGACCACCATCCGTCCCGTTTCAGGGTCGATGCCAAATTGCACATTGGAGCCGCCGGTTTCTACTCCGATCTCACGCAGTACCGCTATCGATGCGTTACGCATGATCTGGTATTCTTTGTCGGTCAGCGTTTGAGCCGGCGCGACAGTAATCGAGTCGCCCGTATGTACGCCCATGGCATCGAAATTCTCGATGCAGCAAACAATTATGCAGTTGTCCTTCTTGTCCCGAATGACCTCCATCTCAAACTCTTTCCAACCGATGAGGGACTCGTCGATCAGCAACTCCGTTGTCGGCGACAGATCGAGACCACGGGTACAGATCGTTTCAAACTCCTCGCGATTGTAAGCAATGCCGCCACCAGAGCCGCCCATCGTAAAGGATGGTCGAATAATGCAGGGAAAACCTATCTGGTCTAATACCTGAAATGCCTCCTCCATACTGTGTGCAAAGGCGGCACGCGGGGTATCGAGCCCGATGCGCTTCATAGCAAGTTCGAACAGCTGTCGGTCCTCAGCTTTGTCGATAGCCTCTTTGCTGGCACCAATCAATTCGACACCAAATTTTTCGAGAACGCCTTCGCGTGCCAGATCCAGCGCACAATTAAGCGCTGTCTGCCCACCCATAGTCGGCAGCAGCGCATCGGGCCGTTCCTGTTCGATGATCTGCGCCACAGTGCGCCACTCGACAGCCTCGATGTAAGTTGCGTCGGCCATAGTGGGGTCGGTCATGATCGTGGCGGGGTTGGAGTTTACGAGGACAACCCTATACCCCTCTTCGCGCAGCGCCTTGCACGCCTGCGCACCGGAGTAGTCAAACTCACAGGCCTGGCCAATGACTATAGGCCCAGCGCCCAGTATCAATATCGACTTTAGATCGCGACGTGCCGGCATTAAACGCGCTCCTTTATCAATTTAATGAAATGTTCGAACAGAGGCGCCGCATCGTGAGGACCCGGGCTCGCTTCTGGATGACCCTGGAAACTGAACGCGGGACGATCGGTGCGATGAATACCCTGCAAGCTCTTGTCAAAAAGTGACTTGTGGGTTATCCGCAAGTTGTCGGGTAAGCCTTTCTCATCCACCGCAAAGCCATGGTTCTGGCTACTGATCAGTACGGTCTGATCGTCCAGATTTTGCACAGGGTGGTTGGCTCCGTGGTGCCCAAATTTCATCTTAATCGTCGCGGCGCCACTGGCCAGAGCCAGTAATTGATGCCCGAGGCATATGCCAAAAATCGGTATGTCTGTTTCGAGAAACTCTCGAATCGCGGTAATTGCGTAGTCGCAGGGCTCCGGATCGCCAGGACCATTAGAAAGAAAAATACCGTCCGGGCGCATTGCCAGAACGTCGGCCGCAGGCGTTTGAGCGGGCACAACAGTGAGACGACAGCCGCGGTCCACCAGCATCCGTAGAATATTTCGTTTTACCCCAAAGTCGTAGGCAACCACATGAAAAGGCAGCTCCGTATCGGCGCGAGCCCCATAACCAACGCCCAGCTGCCAACTCGATTCACGCCATTCATAGGCGGCTGCCGTGGTGACTTCTTTGGCCAGATCCATACCCTTCAACCCTGGAAAACCTCGCGCCTGGCTTATAGCATCGTCTGTATCGAGATCGTCTCCGGCGAGTATACAGCCACTCTGAGCACCCTTCTCCCTGAGGATTCGCGTCAGCCGACGGGTATCAATCTCGGCTATTCCAAGAATGTTTTGACTACGCAGATAGTCGTCGAGGCTACCTTCGCTGCGGAAATTAGAGGCGGCGAGCGGTAAATCGCGAATGATCAGACCAGCTACCTGAATAGAAGCCGACTCCTCATCTTCGCTATTGACGCCGGTATTGCCGATGTGGGGATAGGTCAGGGTTACAATTTGGCGAGCGTATGAGGGATCAGTGAGAATTTCCTGATAACCGGTCATCGCGGTATTGAAGACTACCTCGCCGACGGTGCTACCGAGTGCGCCAATTGCCACACCTTTAAAAATACTACCGTCTTCCAGGGCGAGAATGGCTGATTTGGACAATTGCACCTCCCAGTTGCACCTTAACCTAGTCAATACCAAGCCCGAAAAACTCGGCCGCAGCAAACCGAGACGGGTACTGGCTCATCTCAGAAAGCGGGTATCTAGGTTGTGTCGAACTAACAGCTCGGGGTCCGATCAGGAACCCCACCAACGAACTTTTGTTGGCGCGAGATTCTACGTGATTGGCGCGTCGCCGTCTATAAGTTCGACCTCTTCGGAGTAGCGTCAGGGCGCTATTGAGAGCA
>JBLHKV010000020.1:0-24134 GCA_047618115.1 Halieaceae bacterium
CATCACAATAGGGGATTTCGACACACTGCCCAGCCGTATCGAAACGCCACCCGTGAAACGGGCAACGTATAGACTCGCCAACCACTCGTCCCTCTACGCCCAGATGGGCACCCAGGTGTGGGCAAAAAGCATCAGTCAGAGCAATAGCGCCCGAACGAGTGCGGAACAACGCCAGTTCGCGCTCGAAAGCGTAGACTCGCTGCACTTCCCCTCCTTTTATCTCGCTGGTTCTTCCCACGGAATACCAACCGATAGGAAAGTTTGGGTTTCGTAAGGTTTTTGATTCACAAGGTTCTATCATTTCTACCACCATCAATTGTTACTTTACTGTAACCGGTTTACTGCGCGAATTGACTGCTACAAACTATTGAAACGAGCTTATCGGCGGCCCTATCCGCTGTGCAATCTCGCTGAGACAAGCCTCATCGAGTCCGTACCATTCCAGTGCATTGCCGCCCAGAATCGCTCGCACATCGGCTTCGGGGAATCCCGAGAAGTTTTCCACCAGAAACTGTGCTGTACTTGGCCAGGTTCCCTCCGGATGAGGATAGTCGCTACCCCACATCATCTTATTCGTTCCAATTTGAGCTCTGTCTTCAATGTCCTTGCGGGGCACGCAGGAAGCGCCTACAGCGATATTTCGCTGAAAATAACCTGAGGGTTTCATGGATAAATGGCTACGGAAATCGCCCAATTTGGCCGAGTGATGCGTGTCCGTATAGTGGTGATCCAGCATTCGCAACCAGGCTGGTATCATCCACGTCGTGCCGCCCTCAGTCAGCGTGGCGCGCAGCCCCGGATACCGTTCGAACACTCCGCCCCAAATCATGAATGCGAGTGGCCGATACAACCACCAAAGCACCTCCGAAACATAAATTCCCATCGCCCCGGGCGAATCCTCTGCAGATTCATCTGGCCAATTCTGACCAAATATATCTGCCATGGCCCCGGGCCCCGAATGAAAACTGATCATCACGCCCAGTTCCTCGCACGCCTCCCAAAAGGGATCATACTTACGGTGATGATAGCCAGAAAAGCCATCGGTCATAACCGGTATCATCGCTGCGTACAGACCATTCTCTGCACACCAGCGAACATTTTTAACCGCGAGATCGACATCCCACAGTAGTGGAATTATCGCGACACCCCGGTGCCTGACAGGATTATTGGCGCAGAATTCACTAAGCCAGCGATTGTGGGCCATGGCCCCCGCCCACTGCAGCTCTGGAACAATGTCCTTGGTCGGCAGCGACAAACCTGCTCCAAAAGGAGGTGTATTAAGCTCCGTGATCCCATCGGGGAAAATGACCTCAGCGGCAATACCATCGTTGTCGAGCATCTTTACTCGCTCCGCGTAGTCCCAGGCGCCAGTGAGCTCCTGCTTTATACCTTTGCGCCACTCTTCATTAATCTCCTGTATCAGAAAGCTAGCTTCTGCTTTTTGCGTCTGCTCTATTTGGATGGGCACTGCCACATCCATCACATCGTGAAAACGGGTTTCTATGTAGGGCTTGTATTGGGCTATAGGAAGCCCAGCGTGGCAATCTGACGATACAATGAGCACTCGATCGGACATGTTGTCTCCGCAGGTAACGTAAAAGTTTACTCGTATGAGCATTTGTGCTCAGATGTATACTTTTATAGACTATGCCGAATACAGATGCAACACATTGAGAAAAATTAATGGAATCAGCAGAGGCCCTACCCACTCGCCGGGAAAAGCGAAAACAGGAGATTCGTCATCGAATTCTAGATGCCGCGTACACACTTTTCCGTGACCTGGGTATTGAATCCACGAGTATCGAGCAGGTCTGCACCGCAGCAGATGTAGCGCGGCGGACATTCTATGGCTACTACACGAACAAACAGGACCTGCTTAGAGATCTCAGCCACAACCGTTCAGTGCGCGCCGCCGATGAGCTGGTCTCCAATATTATGGAGAGGTACTCGAGCACGAGCGAAAGATTAGCAGCGATAATCGATGGGCTCGAAACCAATCTGTCGCGCTATCACGAGATAGACCGACACCTAATGTTAATCAGCCCGGGGCCGGAGGACGAACGCAACCCCCTCCGCGAAGTTAGTGACTCATTGCAAGACCGATTCTGTGAAATATTGCGGGCAGGTCAGGTTCTAGGTGACACCACATCCGAGTTCTCCCCAGAAATTTTGGCTGAGATGGTGGTGGGTACCACCAACTCTCTTATGGTGCACTGGGCCATAGATACCAGCTTTCCACTCTTTGAAAAGCTAAGGGAAGCGAGGTTGCTTTTCAACCAGGTAATTTGTGTGAGCCAGCAGAGTCCATTCAAGGTTTAACGAAAACCAACGTCATCCTGTCGCTCTCTCCGATCGCCTTGAAAGGCGCGCGAGCCTCTTCACCTGTAGTGTCGCTATAACTGGGAGGAAGCTGCCAGACTCCGCGTGTATAGCGCTTGTTATCAAGTGGATTTGCGTTAAAAAACCCCTCGCTGTGTAATTCGAACCCAGCGCTGGTTGCAGCTGCCAGCATATACTCTCGACCTACGTAACCAATATTACGCGATGTCCAATCCTGCTCGGGGTCTGCGCGATGCTGAACTATACCCAATTTTCCGCCGGTCTTCAGGATCGCAAAAAAATGCGCAAAGGCGGCATCGGTCGTGCCGCTGGCCCGCCAACCGTGTGCATTACGAAATGTAACAACTCTGTCAACAGAGTCTGCATCGGCTGCTCCAATCGCCAGAGTACCAGCTTTTTCATCAAAGCTTAAAGAAGTAACCTGGACCTCGTCGTATACATCGGGGGCGCTTGCCATCTTATCTTCAAAGCTCTTCCTGGAACTTGGCCGATAACTAGCCTGAGTGTCGCCGCTGTCGTAGTGAGCAGCGATAAGCAGACCGCTATTGCGGAGATACGGCGCCAGGATTTCCGTATACCAACCACCGCCTGGCCAAACTTCAACAACTGTATGCTGGGGTTGAATATCAAAAAAGGATAGCGTTTCCGCCGGATGGCGATACACATCACGTGCGACATAGGCGAGAGTTCGATGGGACCCTGCTACCGCCTCCTCGAGACGCACTTCATCCACACCTGCCCACAACTGCAGGGAAACAAGCATACCGATGACTATAATTATCGATTTCATTTATCCGTCCTCTTGGAATTTTGCACAGCGTACACCAAAATGTAACTTTTGTGCGCGGTATTCGTTATGCTGTTCACTCACACTATATTTTATAGGTTAAGTAAGCATGAGAGAAAATAACACACATTCGATTGCGATCGGTTATCTCGCCTGGCTGCTGGGCTTTCTGGGATGCCACCGTTTCTATTTTGGGAAACCTGTGACAGGTACTATCTGGTTCTTCACCCTCGGTTTACTTGGCATTGGCTGGATCATAGATCTTTTTTTGATACCCGGCATGGATAGAGACGCTGACAATCGCTATATAGAAGGACACACAGATTATTCACTCACGTGGGTTCTACTGATCTTTTTGGGATTTTTTGGCGTCCACCGCATGTATATGGGCAAATGGCTGACAGGCGTCATCTATCTCTTTACCGTAGGACTGTTCGGTCTGGGCTACCTGTTCGATTTATGGACACTCAATGAACAAATTGACGCGATTAATGCAGAGGATTAACCCCGATCATTGCTTGCGAAAATCACTAGGGGACATACCGTGCCAGGATTTGAAAGCTGTAGAAAATGAAGCCTGATCCGAATAGCCCAGCATGAAGGCTATTTCAGTAATACCTAGGCGTTCATCGGCCAGATAGCGAGTCGACAGGTCCGAGCGAAGCTCCGCCAGAACCTCCATGTAATGTGTTCCACGCTCGGTCAAACGCCGTTGTAGAGTCCGTCTCGACACGCCCATCCCTTTCGCAAGGCTGTCGATAGATAACTCATCGGTCGGCAGTGCTCGCAACATAGCCTGTCGCACTCGAGCCTTAAAGGGGTCGCGATTGTTATCGTCTGTGAACAAGTCCTTCAGTTGACCTGAGTGTAGGCCGTGTCTCTCCCGCGCCAGTTTTATCATCGGCGCGTCGAGCGCAGCTCGATCCAGATAAAGACAGCTCACAACGGCAGAAAAACTCAACGGCGCAGCAAAGGTTTGTTCCAACATCTGCGTATCGTTGGGAGTCGGGTAACTGAAGCATGCCCGTTTAACCGAAATTGGATCTACGCAAATAGCATTTACGATATGCATTGAAGATGTCAGAATCGCATCACTTAGATAACGCTCCACAGCGGTACCACGTTGTAGTGGGTGCCACTCAAGCCTGATATATTCATCCGCTGGCTTGATAACGACTTCACCGATATCCCCCTGCATTTTCAAAATACTGGGCACAAGATTAAGATATTCGCGGAAAGTTGAGCAGATCGTTGACATATATAGCTGCAAATTTGTGCCATCGACGTACATCACCCGCCCCACGTACAAACCCAGGTCGGGTCGCCCGCTCCTTTCTACAGCCAGTTTATAGACGTCGAAAAAACGTTTTACCGGCAGCCTATCTTCTGGATGACGTAACCATTCAGCATCTATCTGGCAAGCGTGTAACAAGGATGTTCTGTCCACACCAAAACGCTCAGCGACCTGAATAACGGCGTTAATTTGCGCCACATAAACCGTGTGACCGGGATTGATCGGTTTCACGCGGTGAGAACGGCCAGCGTATTAACGGGCATTTCTATTTTGCCTTCACCAGATTTTTTCAACATATCCCAGACTACACTCCCTCCAACAATCGTATTTTGGAAGCATACACCTGAGAAACCGCATTCACAAAAGTCCAGCGCCAGAAACTGCAAATGAATCAGCCAAGCCCGCTGTGCTGGGTGTGGCTGACAATTGAGGCATACTGGTGAAATCTAACATTATTGAAATCTGCGCGTTCGACGGGCAAATTGCTATAAAAATTACCAAATGATAATTTTAGTGATCGACAAACAGGAGTGATCATGCGAATTCGGGACATAGTAAACGAGGATGCCAGCCTCATCAGTCGCCGGGCATGGACTGACCCCCACATTTACGAATTGGAAAAAAAAGCGATATTTGGCAAAGCGTGGCTATTCCTGGGCCACGAGTCGCAGATAACTAGGCCAGGGGATTTTGTCCAGGCGTATATGGCCGAAACCCCCATTATCCTGGCGCGAGGTGAAAACGAGAAAGTATACGCCAGTATTAACAGCTGCAGCCATCGTGGACTTCCCGTATGTCGTGCCGACCACGGTAACACCAAACGCTTTGTCTGCCCCTACCACAACTGGTCTTACAAGGTCAGCGGGGATTTAGTCGCCATTCCCCAGGAACGCTTGGTACAGCGCGCCCCAGACAAATCTACCCTTGGGTTAAAACAAGTTCCAAGAGTCGAATCTTGGCGCGGTATGATCTTTGGCAGCTTTGACCAGCACATTGAGTCTTTAGAGGATTATCTCGGAGATATGCGTTTTTATCTGGATGCGTTCTTTGCACGCTTTCCCGCTGGGATAGAATTTGTGGGCGCGCCTCACCGCTGGATTATCGACGCTAACTGGAAACTTCCTATGGAAAACCAGTTAGGAGACGTAAACCATGGCCCTTCTCTCCATGCTGCAATTATCCCGCCAGAGGCAAACGAAGAAATAAACAACCTTGGCTACAGCGTTGTTCCAAAACCGGGACATGGCGCAACCTTTCGTTTGATGCCCGAGGACACCGTTGTCGAGCAGGTTGCATGGGGGTTTGAGGGCTTGGGGACAATCCTCGGTGGCGAGGAAGTCCAGAGCTACCTTCGGGAAGTTCAAACCCAGGCAACCGCTAGAGTGGGCCCTATTCGAGCGCAGATGAAGGGCCTGACCTACGGCGTATACCCAAACCTCTCATTTCTTTGGTCTAACACCTCATTCAAGGTCTCACATCCGCGCGGGCCAAACAAGGTCGAGTACTGGAGTTGGGCCGTGGTACCAGCTGATGCGCCGGACCACATCAAGAAAATTCTACGTAGCAACTATAGTTCTTTTTTTGGTCCTGGAGGCATATTAGAGCAAGAAGATGCAGAATCCTGGATGCAACAATACAAAGGTGCTGCCATCGATTTTGCAGACGACAGGCCGCTCTACTATGGGCTGGGGCTGGGCGAAGAAAAGCCCCACCCAGACTTGCCGGGCCTGGTTAGCTGCACCGCCAACGAGTACTACGCACGCGCATTTTTTGGCCGATGGCGGGATGCACTCCAAGCCGAGGAGAAGGACTATGTCTGATCCAGGTCTAATTGCCAGCCCGCAACAACAGTTCGAAATCGAGCAATTTTATTATCGTGAGGCCCGACTATTAGACAATCGTCAATACCAAACCTGGCTGACCCTTTGCACCGAGGACATCCAATACAGTATGCCCGCTCGCGGTAATCCCCTGGTGAATAATAGCGAGCATGGGAATGAGAATATGATCAGTGTAGAGCGCGAATTAGAGACAGTTGAATCCGATGGTTGCCCAATTCGCGAAGAAAGCTACTTGCATCTCGCTTTGCGGGTAAACAGGAGTTTCAAGATAAACGCATGGGCAGAGAATCCACCGGCGAGAACCCGACGAATAATTGGCAATGTAGAAATTCTAGAAATTGCTGACGACCGTTATACGGTACACAATAACTTCCAGCTATTTTACGCTCGACCCAGTAGCGACAATTTTTTGTACGCAGGCCAGCGGCGCGATGTACTTATCGCGGTAGAAGACAGTTATCAAATCTCCCGCCGCGAAATAATAATGGATGTCGCCGATATCAGGGTGCCGACGCTAGGATTATTTTTATGAACACCCGACTCTCAACACCGCAAGGCTCAAGGTAACACCAGCTCATAAGGCTTGACCGAAACACTCTTATAAACACCGCCACTAAGGTACGGATCCGTCTCTGCCCACATCTGCGCAGCACCCAGGGATTCAAACTCTGCAATAACTACACTCCCCGTGAATCCCGCAGTGCCTGGGTCGCTAGAATCGACCGCGGGGTTTGGCCCGGCTACTAACAACCTGCCCTGCTCCACAAGCGCTTGCAACCGGGCAAGGTGCGCAGACCGATGTTCAGTCCTGCCCGGCAGGCTATCTTCTACATCCTCTCCTACAATCGAGTAGTACATACTAATTCTCCAACGACAAAACTATTTTTCCAATATGACTACTACTTTCCATCAGCGTGTGAGCCGCTGCCGCCTCGGCAAGCGGGAAAACACACGCCACCACCGGCTTGATGCTTCCAGATTCCAGCAACGGCCATACCTTCGCTGCCAGAGATTGAGCAATAGCCGCTTTTGCGGCAGCACTTTGTGGACGCAGGGTAGAGCCTGTCATTGTGAGGCGTTTAAGCATCACGGGCATTAAATTGACCTCTACTTTGGAACCAGTCTGGAAGGCTATATTAACGATTCGTCCTTCAACGGCAACGGCAGCCAGATTTGCTGCAACGTAGCTACCTCCAACCATGTCGAGAATGACGTCGACGCCGACACCGTTAGTCGCTCTACTGATCTCCTCAGCGAAGTCCTGTTCGCGATAGTTAATGGCCTCGATTGCACCTAACTCGATACAGGCCCGACACTTCTTTTGGCTACCTGCTGTGACGTAGACTTTCGAGCCGAGAGCAGTAGCCATCTGAATGGCCGCAACGCCTATTCCCGAACTACCCCCGTGCACCAGCAGTGATTCACCCGGGCGCAACCGTCCCCGATCAAATACGTTTGTCCAAACAGTGAAAAAGGTTTCGGGAAGACTGGCCGCTTCCACCCACGAACAGTTCGACGGCACAGCCAAGCATTGCCCGGCAGGCGCACTGACCTGCTCGGCATAGCCTCCCCCGTTTACCAACGCACACACTCTGTCGCCAACCTTCCATTCTGTTACATCGCTGCCAATCTCAACAATGGTACCGGAAACCTCGAGGCCGGGCAGGTCTGAGGCGCCGGGCGGCGGCGGGTAAAGCCCCATTCGCTGTATCACGTCAGGGCGATTCACTCCAGCCGCGGCGACCTGAATCAGCACATCCTTGTCACCGCAATCTGGGGTGTCCCGGTCGGCCAACCTCAGTACCGATGGACCACCGGGCTCAGATATTTCTACAACTTTCATTACGCAACAACTCTCTAATTTCCAAAGGGGTTAATGATGCCAGAGACGCAACAAATTTTTTGAGATATTTTTAGTAATGTAGCTACTCGAATCAAATAGAAAAACGCTGGATTAGATCCAACGATGATTCAAGTGTCGCCCAGTTCTTCCAGCCGCGTTTTAGTCCTGCCAATCAGAGTACGCATATAGTCCTTTTCATAACTATTCTTTGTTACCTCAATGGCGTGGTGTAACACAATATTGTAAACAGAAACTTGCCCTTGGAGCGCTCGAATATTATCCGGCTCCTTGGCAAGGACAACCTCGAGATAGTGAAGCGCCAGCATAGCCTCATTATTCGCTATGTGTTGATCGGCCTTATCCAAAAGTGTATCGACACCAGCAAGACTCGCTAGTTCTGCATATATGTCGCGAACAGGGGTCGGAAACAACTCGGTCGGTGAATCAAAATGAAACCAGGTCGCATAGTATTCCCAGATAGATTTTACCGCCCACGAGACGCGTCCGTGCTCTTCAGTCAGGGCAAGTTCATCCGGCAGCTCTATTTCCTTCATCAACTGCTCGACGGATTTGCCAGCATTCATACCGTCAATAACCTCGTCGTGAACGTAGCGCGTCGCGTCACGAATCAAGGTCAGACCCGCCCGGATGGCAGCCTTACCCACTATATGATCACGATGACTGGGCACCAGAATTTCGGCGTCGAGCGCTATTAGCTTATCCAGTGTGTTGAGGTACTCCATTGGCTTACGTACTTTCTCACCGCGCATAGTGAACACATTGGGAAACTGCGGAAAGTTAGGTCCCAGGGTGTCACCGCTAAACAGAATTTTCTTTTGCGGCAACCACAAACAAATATTGTCTGCGCCTTCGGCACCCGGGGTCGATAAAACCTCGAACTTCACACCGCCCTGCTCAAACTTGAAATCATTCTCATCGACAGTAATGGTGGGCACGATACCGCCGTATTTAAGCATCTCGATATCTACGGGTTCTTCTGGCATCCAGGGAAATACCGTCCGATTACGCTTGTGTAGATAAAGCTCAAGATCTGTCAGGTAGCGCTGTTCCTCCGCAAACTCTCTGTGAGTAATGATCTCGGTATTTTTTTCACGCCAGAATCGTGCGCCAGTAATGTGATCCGCATGGGAGTGACTCAAAATAATATGGGTAATTGGACCGGGAACAACGGGTTTCAACTTTTTAATTTGTTCTGCTGCCTGCAAAGAAATGCCGGTGTCGAACATCACATTACCCTCGCTGGTAGATATGATGTGGGTGTTTGCAATACCCATAACCTGATGCACTCCATCTGCAATATTAACGACTTCAATAGGAATGGTGTGAAAACCGCCCGCGGTGTCGTCTGGAATACTTCTGGTAGCAATTTTGCCGATCAATTCAACGGCTTTTAATTCGACCTTTCGCTTGATTGAAGAATCATCACCGCATCCCGCCAGTGCTATGATCAGTCCGGCACTCAGGCATGTCATCGACAGTCTTGATATACCAGCTACAACAGTAAGACGTGCCACAACCACTACTCCGTTAGTCACTAAATTAATCGACTATACCTGAATTAGCACCCTAGTCGATGGGTGTTTAGGTAATCTCGAGCCCGCAGGGGCCAATGTTCTTGCCAATAAGGTTTAGCGCTCATAAGATGCACTTATGAAATTTGAGATCGCCTACTTCAGCACTGCAGCACTGTTTACTGCGCTTATCAGTTTGAGCCCGTATCCATTCGATTGGCTGCTCAAAATTGCCCCTATCGCTCTATTGATTTACATGGTCTCCTGCAGAGGTATTTGTATGAGACAAGGACTTATCATCACCGCACTGATATTTTCGGCAGCGGGTGATATAGCGCTGGAGATTGGCCATTTTACACCGGGACTGGCGGCCTTTCTGGTCGCTCACCTCGCTTATGCACTGGTCTTTTTCCGACAACCCGTTTGGACCAGTAATAGAATAATCAGCGCTGTAATAGTGGGTGCGGGTGCCATTTATATGGCGACTTATCTGAGTCCTCACTTGGGTGATCTACGAGTTCCCGTATACTGCTATGTGGCGGTAATTGGTTTTATGGCAGGGTCTGCAGTTTTAGGGCGAGGCAACCATTGGTTAGTGGCCTTGGGAGCGATAATGTTTACCATCTCAGATTCGATGATCGCACTTAATCGCTTCGTTACACCACTACCAGGCGCGCAGTATTGGATCATGATCAGCTACTACGGCGCGCAATTTTTGCTTACCCACGATGCACGCAACAATAATTATGCTAAGCGGGAATCGTCAACTGCTTAACTGAAACTGCCATCGTTCTCCGCGAGTTCGACTAATAAAGTCGATGGCTCCCAAAAATTATCTCCAGCGGCTTCGCCGTACTTGCGCAGCTTTTCGACGACGGATTTCAATCCGATGGAGTCGGCGTAGTACATCGGGCCACCACGGTCCGCAGGCCAGCCATAGCCGAAAACCCAAACGACGTCAATGTCACTGGCACGCTGAGCCATGCCCTCGGCAAGAATTTTCGCGCCTTCATTAATCATAGGGTAGATACAACGCTCGAGAATCTCATCATCCGATATATCTCGGCGAGTAATACCCGCATTTTCCGAAAACTGAACAATGAGATCCGTAACTACCGGAGACGGAGAAGGCTTTCGATTCTCGTCGTAATCGTACCAACCTGCACCTGCCTTCTGCCCTCGCCTATCCAATTCACACAGGCAGTCTCTTATGGTCTCACTATTGGATTTTTCTCGATTCCAACCCAGATCAAGACCCGCGAGATCACTCATCTGAAAGGGGCCCATGGGCATACCAAAGTCTCGCAGCACAGCATCGATCTGCGCTGGCAATGCGCCCTCTAACATTAAGGCCTGTGCTTGTAGCTGTCGCGTATAAAGAATTCGATTCCCCACAAAGCCAGGGCACACTCCCACTAGCACCGAGACCTTGTTAATCGCTCGCCCAAACTTCATGACCGTTTTGATAACTTCGGAAGATGTGTGATCACCGCGAACCACTTCCAGAAGCTTCATGACATTGGCAGGCGAAAAAAAGTGCATCCCGATAACTGCTTCAGGCCTGTTAGTTACTTGCGCAATTTCGTTTAGATCCAGCCCTGATGTATTTGAGGCAAGAATAGCTCCCGGGCGCGCTATCTGATCCAGCTTGCGGAAAATGCTTTTCTTGACTTCCAACTCCTCGTACACAGCTTCAATAATCAGATCGCAATCGGCAAGCACCTCCATATCAAGGTGGCCACTGATCAGCCCACAACGCTCTTCGACCTCATCTTGTGTGATGCGACCTTTACTGGCAGTTCGCTCGTAATTTTTCCGAATTACTGCAAGCCCTCGATCGAGGGCTTCCGGATTAGTTTCGACTATGCTGACGGGGATGCCAATATTGGCCATATTCATCGAAATACCGCCTCCCATGGTACCGGCACCGATAACTCCGACCCGCGCTATCGGTAGGGTGAGGGTGTCGACTGGGATGTCTGCTACATTGCCGCTAAGCGCTTCCGCAGCTTTGAGATGCTGTACACCCGGAGACGCCAGTTCTTGTTCACTCATAGCCTTTCCTTCTCTGATTACATTGGATTGCAAACCACAATCACATTCCCGGTATTGTGGCCAAGTCGATGGGTAGCTCACAGCGACCAATCCGCTCCGCCCGATCGGCCAGAATAGCAGCAGAGTCATCGATTCCAATCATTATGACAAAGCGTTTATCTAGAATACCCTGCAGGCAAAAACGCGCTAGCTCGTCGAGATCCTGGAAGTGGAGATCCATGCCGGCCGCTTCTGCAGCCGCCTTGAACTCCTCGACTGTGGGTACCGGAGCGCCCGGCTTCTCCCGAGCGAGGTGGCTGGGACGGTTACGATCGGTCGTCCAGATACCGGTCGCGAGCATACCACCAGAAGGATAGAAAATTGAAGCGCCCAAAGCCGTGCCCTCGGTGGTCAGCTGTGCGGATAAGCACTCTGTAAGACAAGATACAGCAGCCTTGCTCGACGCATAAACCGATTGATACGGCAGCGGCGATACCCCGCCATCGCCCGACGAGGTGTTTATCACATAGCCTTCCTCTCCCGAGGCTATCATTCTGGGAACGAAAGCCTGAATACCGTAGACCACACCCATCACATTGACACTATGCACCCACGACCAATCATTGGGAGTGGTTTCCCAGACATTTGCCGAGGGCGCCGCGACACCAGCGTTGTTAAATAACAAGTGACAGACCCCGTGCTGTGCATAGACCGCATCCGCCAGTGCATTCACTGATTCCGGATCGGACACATCCACCTGCTGACCTGTCACGTCTCCCAAACCCTCGAATTCACCAATGACCTTGTCGAGCGCTGTCTGTTCAACATCGCCAATCACTACCGCTGCTCCTGCTGTTAGCAACTCCTTGACTAAAGATCGGCCTACGCCACTTGCTCCACCGGTTACCACAGCTACCTTGCCACTAAAACTGTCCATATCTATCTCCCTTTAATATAATTTGAATAGGTTATTACGAAAGTGTGCCACCATCCATGCGAATATACTCTCCATTAATATGAGCCCCGTCGTCTGAGGCTAACATCGCAATCACGCCCGCCACTACCTCGGGGCCCCTGCGTCCACTGGGTGACATACAGCGCTGCATTAACGTCAGGTCAATTCCCTCGGGAAAAGTCGGACTCGTCATCGGAGTTACTATATCCCCTGGGCAGACGCAATTAGCGCGCATTCCTTGTTTTACATACTCGATCGCAATCGAACGTGTCATTGCTAGTACGGCGCCTTTTGAAGCGGAGTATGCGCCAGCCCAGGGAACACCTGCCAACGCAGAGGTTGAAGACACATTGACAATATTACCCCCGCTCTCAAGCAAGTGCGGAATCGACTCCCTGCACATTAAAAATAAACCATTCACGTTTACTTTCATAATCTGTTCAAAGTCGGCAAGAGCCGCTTCATGAAAATGGTCAAACCGGAGAATACCGGCAATATTACTTAGATTGTCGATCCCGCCGAATTGTTCGACACAAGATGAAACCGCAAACTTTACTTCCGCCTCGCTGGTGACATCACAGCGCAGCGCAGCGGCATTACCACCCCGATCAAGAATCAACCTGGCTGTTTCTGCCAGCTCTTCTTCTTGTAAGTCCAGACAAAATACCGCCGCGCCCTCTCCAGCCAACCGCATAGCAGTTGCGCGTCCGATACCGGAAGCTGCGCCAGTGATAAGGGCAGTCTTCTTTTCAAAACGTTTCATGAGGCATCCCCCGATTGTGCGGCGGTTTTGCCGGCAAGTCTTCCAAAAAAGGTTACATCTCCAACCGACATACCACTGGCATAGCCTTCGCCCCTTCTGGGAACACCCGCTGTGGTTCGACCTGCGGCATACAATCCCTTGATCACCCTACCCACCGGATTTAACACCTCACCAGTAACCTGAGTATCCAGGCCACCGAGCGTAAACATGGGGTAAAAAGCGCCTCGCCCAACGGTGCAATCCAGCGCGGCGAAGGGCCCTTCGATCGGTGTCAGCCACTCTTCAGACTTGTGAAACAATGGATCCTCTCCTCGAGCCGCATGCTCATTGTAAAAGACTAGCGTATGGACCAAGCTGCCGACTGGTATGTCGAGTTCGGCTTCAAGTTCTTCAATGGTCTCGCCTGTGCCGGCAATATCGGCGTTCAGGTAACTGTGTTTTTGATAATCTTCAAAATCTTTAGCGCTGAAAATCAGATATATACGCTTACCGGGTTGCTGTAACGTTCGGTGGCCAATTCGCCCATGATAGCAATCTTCATTAATGTAACGCTGGCCATTGTCATTGATGAAAATCCCCCGTGTAAGAGATGCTGGAGGATAAAAGGGCATGCTGATAAAACCCTCGTGCATATTGATGGCCGCTGCGCCTGCGCCCATAGCCATTAAAATACCAGCACCGGTATCACCAGGATTACCGATAGGTGCATTGCCTTGGAGTAGCGAAGGAGCGTAGCGCTTAAGCATCTCCTGGTTCATCACAAAGCCACCGGCACAAAGTACCACTCCACGCCTGGCTCTAACCGTTTTCTCTTGCTGGTCGATGCGCACCACGACACCCACCACATCTCCGCTATCATCAGTAATCAGCGTGAGCGCCCTACTATCGAACTCGACCCGGATATCGCGATCCTGCACATTCTGGGCCATGATACCCATGAACAGGGGCCCACCATTATCGCCTTCCACCTCCAGATTATGTCCACGTGGACATGGCCTCGCGTGTTCGCTGAATGGCCACGCCTTTTCGTTTCCAGTATATAGCAGACAGTCATCCGTCATTGCCATGATAGCCCGTTCTTTGAACTCGCTATCTTTGAACGGCACACCCCTGTCAACTATCCAGTCGAAATGCGCGGCACTACCCTCACAATAAGCGCGGATTTTGGCCTCATCGGCTTGCGGCCCTGCGCACATGGTCATAAATTTGACCATGTCCTCGGTGCTATCTTCGTAGCCACAAGCTTTTTGTACACGGGTGCCGCCACTGCCTCCCATATAGATTTCAGCGCTGGACAGAGCAGTGGAACCACCGCTGGCACTACTTGCCTCAAAGATAATGACTGCGGCTCCAGCGTCGGCAGCCTCAATAGCCGCGCAGGAACCCGCTCCACCGTAACCAATAATGGCGACGTCAGTTTCGATATCCCAGGAGGTGATGGAGCTGGCACTCAGAGGCGTTGTAGGATCGGATTTATCCGGCATCAGAACAACCTTGTGTAGGTACGATTTTGAAGGCTAATAGACTAATCTCAAATGCCGCTAGCGGCCAATTTGACGAGCATCCATCTCTGGTTTGCATGACATTTCAAACCGAAACCACATTTGGTTACAGCGCGACTGCATATGAACAGGGTTATGCGGCGATCAGAATGGCAAACCACCCAAATCCACATTGCCGCCAGATAAAATTATACCCACTCGCTTACCGGCAAAGCTGTCGGCATTCTTCAAAACGGCCGCCAGTGGAACTGCCCCTGAGGGCTCGACAACGAGTTTACATCGCTCCCATATCAGGCGCATGGCAGTGATAATTTCAGCCTCACTCACTAAGATAATACCGGCAACATGATCACGGATAATGGGAAAGGTCTTGTCACCCAGGGCAGTGAGTAGACCATCGGCGATGGATTTCTGCGTAGGTGCTGGCATCAAACGTCCGTATTTGAGAGATTGATAGGCGTCGTCTACAAGCTCTGGCTCTGCGCCATAGACCAGCGTTTGGGAGGAAACTGCGTTGGCGGCCAAGGCAGTGCCGCTCAGTAAACCACCACCACCGACAGGCGCGATGACGGCATCGAGACTACTCACCTCGTTTAACAATTCCAGCGCCGCTGTACCTTGGCCTGCAATAACTCGAAAATCATTATACGGATGTATAACCTCAGCGCCCGTTTCCTCGACTACCCTGGCCAAGGCAGCCTCCCGCGCCGCCAGTGTTGGCTCACAAAAAACAATAGTGGCGCCGTACCCTTTAACAGCAGCTTTTTTTATTGCCGGCGCATTACTGGGCATTACCACTGTTGCATCTATGCCACGCCAACGCGCTGCCTGAGCCAAAGCGGCGGCATGATTACCAGATGAATGAGTCGCCACACCTTTGGCGGACTCCGCTTCAGTAAGGGAGAAAACGGCATTTGCTGCTCCGCGTATTTTGAAAGCACCTATTTTTTGCAAATTTTCACACTTAAAAAATATTGTCGCTCCCGACAACTCATCAATAGCACTGCTGGTCATAACCGGCGTACGGTGAATGTAGGACTCAATTCGAGCTGCCGCTTGTTGTATATCTTCGATAGAAGGTCGTTCAGGTATAGATGTCAAAGTCCCAGCTCCGTTAATCCAGGGTGATCGTCCGGGCGCGGACCCAGCTCCCAGTGAAACTTACGCTGCGCCTCAGTTATCTGCATATCATTAATGCTCGCGTGTCGAACCTGCATTAAACCAGCTGCGCTGAACTCCCAGTTCTCATTGCCATAGGAGCGAAACCAGTTTTCATCTGCATCGTGCCATTCGTAGGCAAAACGCACAGCAATATGGTTGCCAGTGAATGCCCAGAGCTCCTTGATCAGACGATACTGCTGCTCGCGCTGCCATTTACTTCGCAGAAATTCGACTATTAGATCACGCCCCTCTGGAAATTCCGCGCGATTACGCCATCGACTATCCACGGTATAGGCTAAAGACACCTTTTCCGGGTTACGGTTATTCCAGCCATCCTCGGCCATGCGCACTTTTTGTATGGCAGTAGTCTCACTAAATGGAGGTAACGGCTGCCTTACTTCGTTGGTGTCACTCATAGTAGTCTCTCTAATTTTTGATTCACGGTGCAATTGCGCTCACTATGCCAAATCCACGAGACGGACAGAATAACCTACAAATGGAATTTATTATTTCGATTATCTGAAGAATCTTCGAGTCCATCGGTGTATTTGTGCTTCCAAATAGTTATGCCAGACACTAGAGTGAGTATACAGAACCGGAGGCTAACCCATGATAAACGATGAAGACGATTTGAATCTGGCTGTGTACTGCGATTTCGAAAACGTAGCGCTGGGGGTTAGAGACACCAAATTTCCGAAATTTGATATTCAATTAGTACTAGAACGGTTGTTGCTGAAAGGTAGTATCGTGGTAAAGAAGGCCTACTGTGACTGGGATCGCTACAAGGAATTCAAGCCGGTGATGCACGAGGCCTCCTTCGAACTAATCGAAATACCACATACACGCATGTCCGGAAAAAACTCAGCCGATATACGCCTGGTCGTAGATGCCCTGGATCTCTGTTACACGAAAGAACATATTGATACTTTCGTCATCATCAGCGGTGATTCCGATTTTTCTCCTCTGGTCAGCAAACTAAGAGAAAATGACAAGCTGGTCATCGGTGTAGGTGTTAAGAACTCTACTTCCGACCTGCTCATAAACAACTGCGATGAGTTTATCTACTACGATGACCTAGTACGCGAAAACCAGATTCGTAGCAAACAATCGCAGCAGCGAAAAGAGAAAAAGACTCCGGTGAAAGTCACGCCGGCCAAGGCTGCCAAGAGCAAAAAAGCTGCACCTGTGAAGGTCGAAGAAAGCCCGTTGGATGAAGCAGTCGGTCTCATCATGGAAACCGCCGAGGCTCTGTACGAAGACCATGGCCACGGTCAAACGCTTTGGGGGTCAATGATCAAACAGACGATAAAGCGACGGAAGCCGGGATTTAACGAGCGATTTTATGGAGTCCGATCCTTCGGCGAATTACTGGAGGAAGCCCAGACCAGGGGTCTGCTGAAGCTGGAACTGGACGATCGTTCCGGCGGCTATATCGTCAAAAAAATCTGAAATCGATCCAGCGAATGCTGTTAGGCCAGCACCGACTTATTGGCTACGGAAATTGGCGCTCGATCAATGGCGAAAATCTCAGCGGACACACCTGTATCAAACTCGCAGGTTGATGAAGTGATCAATTGCGCTAGCTGTGAGCCAATTGCCGGAGCCAGCTTAAAACCATGCCCGCTCAAACCATTAGCCACGTACAGTCCCTCTACGTCCGTCCCGCCAACAATCGGATGTACGTCTTGTTCATTCACGGTATACAAGCCACAGTAGCCGCGAATTTTACCGCGATACGGCAAACTTGGCAGTCGGTGATGCAAGCGGTGTAATTGTCGATTAACAAAGTCGTCATCGGGAAATTGATTGTAATTATCCGGGTCGGACACTCGCTCCTGTTCGTCCGATGCTAGAATCGAGCCCACAACCAACTGCTGTCCTCGGTTCTGCGAGCGAAAATAAACACCACTTACCATATCAACAGTCACCGGTATCGGCCCTGGGAAATCCGTCGGCAAATCCACATGGAACACTTGGATCCGCGTAGGCGAAAGGTTCCATGGCATTTCCAGCCCTGCGCTTTCATTGAGTTTGCGACACCAGGGACCACTCGCGTTGACTACCACCGGCGCGACAATACCAGTGCCATCCTCCAGCGTCACACCGGTTACTTTGCCAGACTCGACCTCTACTCTTGCGACCGGCGCATTGAACAGCACATCAACCTGGTTTTCTCTGCAGGCCTGTACCAAATCTTCGGCACAGTCGACAGGGTCCATATAACCGCCATCCAACTCCAAATAGTGACGACCACCGCCAGTACAGTCGTGCTCCTCTGCGGTTATCGTATCGGGTGCTACAACGCATGGACTCAAGGCCGGATAACGCTGACGCAACTCATCGTCGTCCAGAACCACGGTGCGAATCCCCAGTCCCTGCATTCGCCGGTTCTCGCGCACTGCCCACTCGCGATCGGCTCCCGGCAGCCATAATGTACCGTGAGCATGAAAACGAGCCCGGGGGCTACTCAGCCCCACAAATTCCTCCCAATGCTGGTAGGCCAGAATACCGTCCCGGGCCAGATAAACCATATCGTCGGTCGAATAGCGAAAGCGACAAACAGCAGACGAGGCACCGGTGGACCCCTGCCCCACACTGTTTGCCTTATCGAGAACCAAAATTTTTAGATTAGAGCGACGCCTCAGTTGCCAGGCAATACATAGACCGATAATGCCTGCGCCGACAACAACAATATCGTAGGATTTCATCACCACCTTAACTTTGACAAAATTGACATCTTGTAAGCATGCCAGAATTTTAGGGTTTCCGCAGTCAACTGAACCAATTAACTTCTACCGCATCTACCATATTCGGGACATCATCGGCCTTGTATTGTGGATTACTTTGCTGTGCCCCGCACCGAATAGTGATTTTCTCGCCGGGATGGAGCCAGCGGACGCCTTTCGATAGCCCCAAACTGCCGCTCCTATCGTCGACACCGATGCAAACTCTGAGGCCACGGATCGATAGACGCCTATGTGCAGATATCAGCGGTGCGAGTTCCAACTAGTCTAGTCCGTCTTTCTCTTTATGTGCCTGCAGAGTATCCTGTGAGAATCTCGATATCCCACCTCCAGGCGATGATAGATGAAAGTCGACATACATTACTGCTCCCAGTGAGACTACAAACCCGACGCGGTCAGTTTGGCTGCCGAACTTCTATCTGAGCTTAAGATCGAGGCGATCCTGCACCCGGGAGGCCGAGGTATTTTCGACGTTCTGGGCGATGGAGAAATGATATTTTCCAAATATATAAGTAATCGCTTTCCGAGGGCAGGTGAAGTGACGTCCTTAATTCGCAACCACAATACTGGAGAACCCAATACATGAAAGCAGCCGTGTGCCGAGCATTTGGGCAGGACTTGAGCATCGAAGACATACATCTGGCAGAACCCGACAGAGGTGAGCTTCGGGTAAAACTCAAGGCTAGTGCGATTTGCCATAGTGACATCTTCTTTCTCGATGGCAGCTGGGGTGGGGACCTACCCGCAGTATATGGTCACGAAGCAGCGGGTATCGTCGAGGCCGTGGGCGCTGATGTTCGCTCTGTATCACCTGGTGATCACGTCGTGGTCACGCTTATCCGCTACTGCGGCGAGTGTCACTACTGCCAACGGGAACAAAACACGCTATGTGAAGCCAGCTTTCATCTGGACGAAAACAGCCCACTCCACGACAGCTTGGGTGAAGAGCTAACTCATGGTTTACGCACCGGCGCATTTGCGGAAAAAGTTGTTGTCGAGGCCAGTCAAGTCTGTGCGATAGATAAAGATATACCCTTTGATGTCGCGTCCCTGCTGGCCTGTGGCGTACTAACCGGCTTCGGCGCGGTCACCAACACCGTAACCGTGCCACCCGGGTCATCCGTGGCGGTAATTGGTTGTGGTGGTGTTGGTCTCAACAGTATCCAAGGTGCGGTCCACGTTAAAGCGGGGCCTATTATTGCCATCGATGTGGTAGCTGAAAAGCTGTCCGCAGCAAGATTATTTGGTGCCAGCCACACAATCAATGGTCGTGAAGACAACACGCTGGAACAAATCCATCGCTTCACCGAAGGACGTGGGGTGGACTATGTGTTTGTTACCGTCGGTGCAAAGTCTGCTATCGACGAAGCACTGACCTATCTCGCTAAAGGAGGTTCGGCGGTTATTGTCGGTATGCCGGCTTCCGGTGTGTCGAGTGAGTACGATCCGGGAACACTCGCCTCCCTGGGTCAAAGGCTGATAGGCTCCAAAATGGGTTCTGCAAACGTACAGCACGACATCCCCATGCTGGCAGCAATGTATAAGGAGGGAACTTTGAAATTAGACGAGCTCATTTCTGGCCGGTACCCCATTGAGAACATCAATGAAGCCATCGCCTTAGTTAAACAAGGTAGGGCTCTGCGCAACGTGATTGTCTTCCCATGAAAATCGTAGATTTTGAAACCTTCGTTGTCGGCAATCCGCCACCACGCTTTGGTGGGCGCTACTTTATTTTTGTAAAACTGACCACTGATAATGGTTTGGTAGGCTATGGCGAGGTGTACTGTGCCACATTTAGCGCACATACAGTCGAACGAATGTTGGCTGACACGGCCGAGCGTTATTTGATCGGACAGGACCCCTTCCATATCGAGCGACTATGGCGGCGAGTTTATGGCAGCGGATATACACTGCGCCCAGACATCAGCTTGGTTTCCATCCTGTCTGGCCTGGAAATGGCATGCTGGGATATTGTTGGTAAAGCCTGTGAAAAGCCAGTCTATGAGTTGCTGGGTGGACAGGTACACGACCGCCTGCGCACGTATACCTATCTTTACCCAGCTAGCGGGGATGTCTACCCTACTGAAGCTGACGACGACCACGTTTATGTCAATGCGGACACCGCTGCGCAAAGAGCGCTCGATTACATCGAGGAAGGATTTACTGCAGTAAAATTTGATCCGGCTGGAGCGTATACCGTCTATGACGGCGGAATGCCGACTCTGGAGGAACTAGACAGGTGCGAGAATTTTGTTCGCACTGTCCGAAATGCCGTGGGTTCGCGTGCAGACCTGCTATTTGGCACCCACGGTCAGTTTACCGCTGCTGGTGCCCTGCGACTTGCAAAACGACTGGAAGCATACGATCCGCTTTGGTTCGAGGAACCCACCCCGCCGGAGAACACGGAGGAAATGGCCAGAGTTGCTGCAGGTACTTCTATCCCGGTAGCGACGGGGGAACGACTTTGCACTAAATACGAATTCGCTCGCGTACTGCAAGCGGGCGCTGCAGCAATCCTGCAACCTAATCTGGGACGAGTTGGGGGCTTACTGGAGGCTAAAAAGATAGCTGCGTTAGCAGAAATCCACTATGCCCAGATAGCGCCCCACCTATACTGTGGACCTATCGTTGCCGCCGCCAATATTCAACTGGCAACTTGTACACCCAATTTCCTTATTCTGGAAAGCATTGAGCAAATGGGTGGTTTTCACGCCGACTTACTGGAAACACCGATTCGCTGGGAGGAAGGCTATGTGATTCCCTCCTCCGAGCCTGGCCTCGGAGTATGCCTCAACGAAACGGTAGCCCGGGCACACCCCTGGACGGGAACAGACCTCCACCTGGAAATGGGTCGGGATGTTGTTCGCTAACTAAGGATTGACTCACAGCGCCCCAAAATCGCTTCCAGCGCTGCACTTGATCGCGACCGGGGCAGTTGATGAGCGAGGTCTTGAGCCACTCCATGCATAGCCGAGTCGAAACACATGGCCCGCATCAGTGCAGCAACCGCGCCGAAACTACCACCATTTTTCACCCTTCTACTCACACCAAGACTAGTTAGTATATCGGCGATCAACTCGTTTTCGCGGTGTATGGTAAAACACAGCTGAGGCCGTCCAAACGCCAACCCCTCCTGGCCAGTATTCTGGCTACCGTGGTGAACCAATAAGTGCGCGCGCCCGAGTACCTCGGCAAAACGTACCGGGGTATCGTGGGCAACGATACCGCTCGTGCGCAATTTTGCATTTATCTGCGGGGTAGATTCCTGCAAATATGTTTCTACCCTGAACCCATCTTTAGCAAGGTAATTCAGAGCCTCCAGCATGCCTGGCTGACGCGCTGACAGGTAGGCGAATATCGTTGGCTGCCCCGATGTCATATCTGGCTTTGCCAGGACGTTAGGCAGCAACTGAAAAGGTCCGAGGGCCGGATGTTGTCGTGTTTCTCGATAGACATCCAACTCTGGAATGGACAGTACAAAGCTATCGTCGGGTGGAAATAATTCGGTAATGTGGTGCATTGTCTTTCTACCACGCTGAGCTTGTACGTCATTTATCGTATTCAGTATCGTCGCTTGCGAAAACGACTCGGGCCCCTCGTCACTAATATCGGGAAAAACCTCACCGTGTCCCGGTGGAACACAAATAGCTACGCCATTTACCACTACCGGGATCTCACCAAATGCCGCCAGATGAATTGTGGGAGCATGATCGACGATAAGCAGATCCGGCTTGACCACGTCCAGCAAGCCCTGGCACGACATCAGCGTTGGACCCAATGCAATTGGATCGGCGAATCCCTTCTTCGCCAGTAGGTCACTGTAATTTCGCATGGGCTTGCTAGGCTGGTGAGCCACAGAATATCGAGGAACACTCAAAACCGGTAAATCGGTATCGGCCAGGGCCGGATACGCAGTAAAATAGTTGGGTACGACCAGCACGGGTTTGTGGCCTTTCTTACGAAGACTTTCGGCCAGCAGGCGCATCGACCGCGCATGACTTTGGCCTGCTCCCCAAGCATTAGCCAGCAAGATGGTAGCCAGTTTACTGTCCTCCAGCATGCATCGGCGTCATATTATTGAGTCCGAATAATCCTCTACTGGAGTATCAGACTCCGATCGACTGGTTGCTATTGCTCGCCCGCGACTGAGTTCTTCGCGCATACGGGCATCGAGTTCTCGATAATCCACATCGGGTTGCGCGCCCAATCCATCCACTAGTTTCGCAAAAAAACAACGTGCTGATGCTATAGCGACGGTATCGAAAATTTCTCCTTCAGTCAGACCTTCGACTCGGAGCGCCTCGATGTCCTCAGACACTATACGCGACGAATTTCGTACCACTTTTCTTGCTAATTCCATCATGCTCTTATGCCGTGAGGACAATTTATCCAGGTCCTCCTGCCGGGCAATAGCTATGACTTCTTCCACCGAATACAAGCGCTTATTCAACATATCCCCATGCGCCAATGAACAATAGGAATTTCCCAATTCCAGTGCCGCAGCGAGGGTGATCAACTCGTAAGTTTCCCCATCCGTATGGGTGCGAATTGTAGATATCAACGCACTCCAGGCGTTGAGCACCTCGGGCCTGTGAGCAAAAACTGCTGCGTAATTTGGCAAGTAGCCATAGTGATTTTTCTGGCGCTCGTACATCGCCTTTACCGTATCACTGCATTGGGACTCTGGAATGGTTTCTAAGAACATCAGGTAACTCCCTCTAACGGCAACCGGTACTGCTCAACCTGTACTTCCTCACCATAGTCACCGTAATCGCCGAGGGCACGCTGACTTCTGAAGTCACCCCAGTTGACAGGCCTGTATCTGGCTGGGTTGCCGCTACTTACCGTGGACTCAAGGGGTTGATAATTCATTTTATAACTGGGGTTAAAAAAGAACGGTGCGCTGAAGCGTACTTCATTCATACTGGTGAAAACCCGGTGCAGTGGTGCGGCATACCTGTCATTGGACCACACCTGAACAATATCGCCAATGTTAACCAGTAACGAACCCTCGTTAGCTTCAATCGTTTCCCATAAGCCGTGATGAAAAACCTGTAAACCGGTCTGTCGTCCGTGCAGCAGTATAGTCAATGCGCCTGCATCGGTGTGTGCATTTATGCCCAAGCGAATCTCGTCGCTGGCCTCACCACCGGCAGGACCAGATGGCCCGGGACATGTTGGGTAATAGTTTAGGCGTAAAAATGATGTGTGACCTGGTTGAAACCCAACATCCAACGAGCGCTCCTGTACACCAAGATTGAGTGCTATCGCCCCTAGCAGCTTAAAAGCCAAAACTTCACAGGCATCATAAAACTCGGTAATAACACTCTCAAAACCC
>JBLHKV010000021.1:0-23726 GCA_047618115.1 Halieaceae bacterium
TTTGCAATAGGAGAAGCACCGCCACGCTAGTGCTGGCCGCAACCCAGGCGCCGACCGAGACGTCCAACCAGGGACTCCAACCCTCGACACTCTCGACACTCTCGACATTTTCAAAAGCCTGCAAAAACTGGCTGGTGTACGACAACAGATTGGTGGCAATTTGCCAAAGGGCCTGACTCCAGTCTGGGCTAAAAGGCAGCAGTGCAGTGCCCAGTAGGCCCAACGGCACCACCAGGTTGCCAACGAGCGGTATCGCCACGGCATTGGCGACGGGAGACACCAGGCTCAAGCCCCCAAACCAGAACGCCGATAAGGGCATCAAGAGCAGCCACAGCCACAACTGAATCCGAAGCCAACTGTGAAGTGGCCGTGAAAAACTGAATCCGTTTCGGTCCGCTGCGCCAATCTCCCTAGGCTGTGCCATCAAGGTGTAAAAAATAATGACAACCGCCCCGAACGACAGCCAGAACCCCGCTCCGTGGCTCGCCATGGGGTCGACCAGACTTACTAACACCAGCGCCGCGCCCAGCGAATGGGTAGCGCTGGTATTGCGACGAACTAAAAACCCCGTTTGCCAGCAGCCCAACATCGTTAGCGCGCGAACAGTGGACAGAGAAAAACCAGCCAGACCGGCGTAGCACAGTGCGACGCAAAAGCTGACGATCAAAGCGAGGTCGCGAACCGCCAGAACGTTAACCACCGACAACAGCGGTGTCAGTATTATCCGGGAGATGATGTACGCAACTGCCGCGACCAAGCCTATGTGTAGACCGGAAATGACCATCAAGTGAGAGGTGCCCGTCTTGCGGAACAGCGCCACATGTTCCGAATCCATCGCCTGTCGATCACCAATAATTAAGGCACCGAGCATAACTTGATAAGACACATTTAATTCGGCAGCTTGCAGCGCCTGCCGAACCTCGGCGCGGACGCGGTGATGGATGGTAGTAATTCGCGCCCAAAAGCTTGTATCGCCACCCCTGGCCAATAATTTCGCTGCATCGCGCCGCACGTAGCCTGTCGCGTGAACCCCACCGGCGACCAGCCAGGCCTGATAGTCAAAACTGCCGGGGTTAGCGAGGCCCCAGGGACGTTTCAATTTAACCGTAAATGCCCAGCGATCACCCGGCCGCAGCTCTTCCTCGCCGTAATAGCTGAGTCTCAATTTACGAGTATCTTCGGGGCAGCGGCTTGCGTCTACTCGACAATCGACTCCATCAACTTCGAACATAAAGCGCTGCAGACGAGAGTAGCCCCCCCATTGATCACTGGGGAGGCTGACTATCGTGCCGCGCACGTCCAGCAGTTGTCCTTCCCACATCGCAGGCAGCCTGGCCTTAAGTTGATGTGCACCCCAAATCGTTCCCCATACCGCCCCTATCAATAGCGCCAACACAGTCGCTGCTATGGGGATCAGATGAGAAAATTTGCGGACTCCGTAGAAAAGAACAAACAGGCAGCCAGCCAGCGCTGCCAGCAACCACTGGAGCGGGGGTAACGCGGGCATCCAGCTGATACTGAATACGCCGAGGGGTAGGCAGATCATCCATGATCGCATATAGAGAACCCAAGCAATTCCATGCATAATGCTGATGAGCTATCTCGCCAGCATCTCCTAAGAGTGTGACGGCAGAATCTCCTATGTCAACAGGGTAATAACGCGATCAAGATTCATGCCTCGACGATTTTTTAAAAGACACCTCCCCAAGCCCGGCCAAATTAAAAAAGTTCGGTCCTTACGCCTACTGGGAAAATGGGTTTACCAGCCGCGGCTTTGGCACGTCGGTCGAAACGCTACAGCGGGTGCCTTTTTTATTGGTTTATTCTGTGCTTTCATCCCGCTACCGATACAAATTTTTTTCGCGGCAGGCCTGGCGATTTGGTGGCGCTGCAATCTGCCCATCGCGGTGGGTTTGGTCTGGATCAGCAACCCACTAACAATGCCGCCGTTGTTTTATGGTGCCTATGTAGTGGGTGCATACGCCTTGGGAATACCATCGACAGAATTTCGATTTGATGCTTCGTGGGCCGTATTTGGGACCGGACTGCAGGCGATCTGGCAGCCTCTTTTACTCGGTTGTCTTATCTGCGGCGTTGCTCTGGGGAGCGTTGGTTACGTTGCGATTGACGTGACGTGGCGACTTCACGTGGCGAGACGCTGGCGAGCCCGCCCCCATCGACTGCGCAAGCGGGCCTCGAAAGAGGTTACTCCCAACGCAATGCCTGGGCCGGTGCCACCAAAGCCGCCCTTCGAGCAGGAATCAACGACGCTAGGAAGCTCATAGCCAAAGCGGCGATATTGATCAGCGCTATATCTGACCAGCGCACGTCCACGGGTAAATAGTTAATTGGATAGACGTCGGAGCTGAGAAACTTGATTGCAAACAACGACTCCAGCCAGGCGACGAAGTCCCCTGCCAGCGGCGCTATTATCAAACCCACGACCGTGCCTCCCAGGCATCCTACCAACCCAATCAGCAACCCCTGAACGATAAAGATCGCATTGATGTCTCTGGGCGTCGCCCCCAGAGAGCGCAACACCGCAATATCGGCCTGTTTGTCGATCACCACCAACACCAGCGATGCCACCACATTAAATGCCGCCACCGCTATAATAGACACCAGTAACACCCCTATTAGATTTCGGGAGAGTTGAATGGCCTGGTATAAATTTCCGTGACTACGCATCCAATCGGTTGCGTAATACGGTCCGGGCAAAGTCTTCACAAGCTCCCAAGCCAGTTGGGGTGCGGAGAAAAGGTCCTTTAAAACTACCCGTGCGCCTAAAACCTTCTCGGGTCGCTGTAGGCGCTGATAGGTTCGCTCAAAATTGAGCAGTGCCAGAGATTCGTCCACCTCAGTGCCACTGTCGAGTATTCCGCTGACCGTAAACTCCAGTATATCGCCCCCAAGAGCACTGTTCTGCAAAGAACCTTGGGGGTCTTCCATGAGTAGTAGCCTGACTGCATCCCCGGTCGTCAGATCCATTCGTCTGGCCAGACCAGCGCCTAGGACCAGACCACGTGGATCAGTCACCAACGCCTCGAGCACGCCGGGACCGAGAAATGGCGTGAGTTGTCCGATATCGAGTTCGCGCTGTGGTGAGATACCTGTGACTATTGCCGTTTCTACCACACCACCACGCAACAACATGCCGTGAAACTGTACGAAAGGAGCGGCGTTTTTTACCCCGGGGTGGGTCTCAATCTGAGCGACCAATGCCGGCCAGTCTTCGATAGGGTCCAACGAGTGAACCGTCACGTGCGGCACTAAAGCCAGAATGCGTTCTCGCATCTCCCGATCAAAGCCATTCATTATCGACAGCACAAGGATCAGTAGCGCCACGGCCAATACCATACCGAGGATTGAGAGTAACGATAAAAATGAAACAATGTGATCCAACTTACCTGCAAAGGTATAACGCCAGCCCACTGTCCACCGGAAGCCTCCCATCAAGGGGATCTCAATTGTCCATCGCGTAATTCCAACACTCTGTCCATCTTCGCCGCGACCCCCGGGTCGTGGGTCACAATGACGAAGCTTGTTTCGACTTCTCTGGAAAGCTGCTCGACAACGCCCAGTACCTGCTCAGCGGACTGGGTATCCAGGTTACCGGTAGGTTCATCCATTAGGATACAAGCGGGCTTCATAACCAGCGCACGGGCAATAGCGACACGCTGCCGTTCACCACCGGATAACTCTCCAGGTTTATGATACAGACGCGCACCAATGCCTACCTGCTCGAGCACCAGGCTCGCGGTTCTAATCGCCTCTCGACGCTCTCCACCGCCTATCAGTATTGGCATGGCCACATTTTCTACAGCGGTGAACTCTGGTAACAAGTGGTGGAACTGATAGACGAACCCCAGGGAAGTATTGCGCAGCTGGCAGCGTTGGGACTCAGATAACCCTGTGAGCGGCACCCCATTCAACTCCACAGCCCCCCGACTGGGTGAATCCAGGCCACCCAATATATTGAGGAGGGTCGATTTGCCAGCACCAGAACTGCCAATAATCGCCACTCGTTCTGCTGCCAAAACATTGAGGTTTACGCCCGCAAGCACTTCTACCTCGCGGTCGCCATCGCGATAGGTTTTCCACACATCGCAGCAAACCAGCACACTGGAAGTTGTCGACTCAGAGCGCATAGCGTAATACCTCCGCAGGGGCAATTCTCGAGGCTCGCCATGCCGGGTAAGCAGCAGCCACAATACTGAGTAACAAAGCTCCACCACAACTGGCGAGAACATCGCCGGTGTGCACTACAGAGGGAATGCGACTGATAAAATAGACCTTTGGATCAAACACCTGCAGCCCCAGCGCAGCTTCGAGAACACTCGCGATCTGGCTGAGGTTTGTCGCCAACACCACTCCCAGCGTTGCGCCGACGATAATACCAACCGTTGCGACGGCCACGCCCTGGATCATAAATATAGCCACTACCGAGTTTGCACTCGCGCCCATAGTACGCAGCACCGCAATGTCGCCACGCTTTTCAGCCACCGCCATGCTTAATGTGGACACTATATTGAACGCTGCCACGGCGATAACGCACATCAAGAGTACCGCTATCATAATTTTTTCCATTTTGATGGATTGAAACAAACTACCCTGAGTCATGCTCCAATCCGTGGCCACGCTACCCTCTCCCGCCGCTGTTTGAATCTCTGCCAAGCGTTTTGGTGCAGCAAACAAATCATCCATTCGAATTCTCACACCGTGTACCTTTTGGCCAAGTCCAAACAATTTTTGTCCGGCTGACAAAGCAATAAATGCCTGGGTACTATCCAATTGAGCTCCCACCTCGAACGTCCCTACCACGGTAAAGTGCTTTCGTTTTGGGAACACTCCGAGTGGCGTCACCTGAATCCGCGGCAATATCATTTCGACTTTGTCACCCAACTTGGCTCCCAGTGAATTCGACAATAGCGAACCCAGCACCAAACCAAAGCGCTGCTCGTCCAGATCGTCCAGCCGGCCGTATACCATGTGTTCAGAGACTGTAGATACCGACTTTTCGAGACTTGGCACAATTGCTGTGACTGCCGCACCGACAATGTTTCCGTGACTTGCTAACATTACTTTACTGGCGACAAAAGGCGCAACGGCTTCCACGCCCTGAACTGACTCTATGCGTTCCGCCAGCTGCTGCCAGTCGCTGACACTGGAGTTTTCGCCCACGACAAAGGCGTGTGGTACTACTGCAAGAATACGCGCTCGCAATTCTTCGGCAAAGCCATTCATAACTGACAGCACCACGATTAAACTCGCGACACCCAAAGCAAGGCCAAGCATTGATACACCGGAAACTACGGAAATAAAACGATTTGAACGTCGGCTTCGAGTGTACCGAAGACCAATAAACAAGGCCAGCGAGGCAGATGATTTAGACATTATCAGTACTACGGCAGAACGACTCAGGTCTTTTTATCGGCATTGTAAAAAGCCGTCGTCGCCTGCTCAGGGGCGTCAACTCTCTCATCTTCACAGCGTTGAGGGTCGCCACCACAGATATCACAGGCCGTGTCGATACCGAGTGCGCCCATACCACCGCAAGACCCCTTGATAGGCTGGCCTCCAAATAATACGCCTACAGCCATCGCCACAATGATCAGCGCCATCAGCACAAAACTTAGTATAAATATTGTCATCGCGGTATTTTAATCTAAATATGGCTCAAACGCCTGTGTAAACCGCTGCTCAAATTCACCGTCTTCAATAAAGATGAAGAAGGCGGCAATTTGTGCTCCCTCAGCAAGCTCAAAACCCGTTTGGGGCCCCAATACATTTAACGCGGTAGCCCAGCCGTCGGCCTCTGCCGCCGAGGACGCTATGACGGTGACAGAAATCCCATGATGGGCTATAGGTCGGCCGGTTGCCGGATCGAGTGTATGTGATACACGCTCTCCTTCTATTTCATAATAATTGCGGTAATCGCCTGAGGTGGCTACCGCCAGGTCGCTGAGCAACATTGCCTGATAGGGCTGTCCAATCCCTCCATCTGGTCGCTCGACCGCAAGACGCCAGGGACTGTTGCGCGGACTCATACCACGCACGCGAATTTCCCCACCAATTTCCACCATTAAATTAGATAAACCCTGCGCGAACAACAACGCCTCCACCTGATCAACGGCGTAGCCTTTGGCTATAGCGGAATAGTCCAACTGGATCGCAGACTGGCGCATCAGCCTTTGCTTCCTGCTATCAATGGACAAAAGCGCCATACCCGATCGCGACCTCAATGCCTCAATTTCAACCGCCGAAGGAATTTGTTCGGTACGTCCAGCGGGGCCAAACCCCCAAAGATCGACCAGCGGGCCCACTGTCGGATCGAATGCGCCGCCGCTACGTCGATAAATATCCCGACTAGTCTCTGTCAGATCCATCATGGACTCGGAGACGGCTATCCAATGTTGGATGGGAGCCTGGTTTAATCTGGAAAGTTCTGAGTCGGTCAGGTAGGTGGAAAACGTCTGATTGAGATCATCGAGCAATTCATCAACCTGCTCCTGCAGCACACTGCCCTCGAGATGGGAGGCAGCTTCACCGTAAGCGGTAATGTGATAGCTGGTGCCCATCGTGGCACCAGTCAACTCAATAACTTCGGGCTGTCGATTACATGAAGTGAGCAGTACGCAGACCAATACTGCGAGAGAGATTAGTAAAGCCGAGCCAGATCGGCCTGGCCGGCTATTAGCCGCCAAAATCATCCAGCAGGATGTTTTCGGGCTCGACTCCCAAATCGGTTAGCATTTGAATAACAGCAGCATTCATCATGGGCGGACCGCACATATAATATTCGCAGTCCTCGGGAGCAGGGTGGTTTTTAAGATACTCCTCGAACAAGACATTGTGAATGAAGCCAGTCAGGCCATCCCAATTATCCTCTGGCTGAGGGTCACTTAGCGCAACATGCCAATCAAAATTTTCGTTGTCTGCGGCCAGCCCATCGTAGTCTTCGACATAGAACATTTCCCTAAGCGAGCGGGCGCCGTACCAAAATGAAATTTTGCGGTCTGTATTGACTCGTTTGAGTTGGTCAAAAATGAGTGAGCGCATGGGAGCCATGCCTGCACCGCCTCCGATAAAGACCATTTCCGTGTCAGTTTCCTTGGCAAAAAAATCACCAAAGGGCCCGTATACATTAACCTTGTCGCCCGGCTTTAGGCCAAATACCCAAGAAGACATCGCTCCACAGGGAAGACCTTGCGTGCCGGGTGGCGGCGTTGCGACCCGTATATTGAATTTGACGATGCCTTGCTCACCCGGGTAGTTAGCCATCGAATAGGCTCGAATAACCTCGGCATCAACTTTCGATTCGAGATCAAAGAACTTGAATCGCTCCCAGTCGCCACGATACTCAGCATCGATATCGAAGTCGCGAAAGAACACCTCGTGAGGTGGACATTCCAGCTGTACATATCCGCCGGCTCGGAAGTCCACATGCTCGCCCTCGGGCAAACGTAGCGTAAGCTCTTTAATAAAGGTAGCCACATTGGGGTTGGATTCCACTGTGCATTCCCAGGCCTTGACCCCAAAAACTTCCTCGGGCACGACTATTTTCATGTCCTGCTTGACCGGGGTTTGACAAGACAGCCGCCAGCCTTCTTTTGCTTCGCGACGGTTGAAATGCCCTTCTTCGGTGGGCAGCATCGAGCCGCCGCCGTCGTTGACGATGCACTTACACTGCGCGCAGGTACCACCGCCGCCGCAAGCCGAGGCCAGAAACACATCATTTGCCGCCAGCGTTTGTAGCAATTTGTCGCCCGCAGGCACGCTCAGTAGGCGCTCGCCGTTGATCTCGATAGTCACGTTACCCGAACTGACCAATTTCGATCTTGCCATCAGAATAATCGCCACCAACGCCAGCACGATGGCGGTGAACATGACGACACCCAGTACAATTACTATATTCATTAAGTCTGCTCGTCCCGACTAAAGGTCAATACCACCAAAGGACATGAAGCCTAGCGACATGAGTCCCACGGTGATAAATGTGATACCCAGCCCCTGCAAACCGTCCGGAACATCACTGTATTTTAGTTTTTCGCGAATTCCTGCCAAAGCAGTGATCGCCAGCATCCAACCGATACCCGCTCCCGCGCCATACACAACGCTTTCACCAAAATTATAGTCGCGTTCGACCATAAACAATGACGCGCCCAAAATTGCACAATTAACGGTTATCAATGGAAGGAATACACCCAGGGCGGCATAAAGTGCCGGGACGTATTTATCCAGAACCATCTCAAGAATTTGCACCAATGCCGCGATCACACCAATATAGGTTAAGAGGCCCAAAAAACTCAGATCTACATCGGGTAGGCCCGCCCAGGCGAGGGCGCCATCTGACAGCAAGTAGGTGTGCAATAGATTGTTAACGGGCACGGTGATGACCTGGACAACAACAACGGCGATTCCCAATCCGACCGCGGCATCTATTTTCTTGGAGATGGCAAGAAATGTGCACATACCCAAGAAGAAGCTCAACGCCATATTGTCGATGAAAATGGACCGTACAAATAACCCCAGATATGCCTCCATTACATGTGCTCCTGTTCGGCTACCTGTGGTGCGAGACGGTAATCTGGTGCTTCAACCTGTTCGGTCTTCCAACTGCGTAGCGCCCAGATAAACAAACCGATAAGAAAAAATGCACTGGGTGGCAGCAACAGCAGCCCATTGGGGTTATACCAACCACCGTCGGTCACCAGAGGGAGAATTTCAAATCCAAATAGCTTACCGGCACCAAATAACTCACGGACCGTGGCTACGGCAATAAGCACCACGCTATACCCTAAGCCATTGCCAATGCCGTCGAGAAAACTCGCCAACGGGGGGTTTTTCATCGCGTAAGCTTCCGCGCGCCCCATAACGATACAGTTAGTAATGATGAGGCCAACGAAGACCGACAATTGCTTGCTGATGTCGTACGCAACCGCTTTGAGCACCTGATCTACGACAATGACCATTGATGCAATAATAGTCATTTGCACAATAATACGGATACTGCCTGGTATCTGGTTTCGAATTACCGATATAGCACAGCTGGAAAAAGCGGTGACGAGCGTCAGTGCCAGACACATAACCAGCGTGACGTTAAGCGAGGATGTCACAGCCAGTGCTGAGCATACTCCGAGGATCTGCAACGCTATCGGGTTATCCTTGAATACTGGCCCGAACAGAGTTTCTTTTATACTAGACATAATCAGGCCTCCCCCGCCCGCAAATTTCGCAGAAATGGACCATAGCCGCTGTTACCCATCCAAAAACTGACGAGATTATCCACACCGCGACTAGTCAGGGTTGCTCCGGACAAACCATCGATTTGATATTCACTGCCGGCGCGACTGGTATCGACACTGCCTTTAATAATCTGCAGAGCGACATCGCCATCGCGATAAACCTGTTTGCCCGGCCAGAGTGCCTTCCAGCTGGGATTGTCGATCTCACCCCCCAGGCCCGGTGTTTCCTTGTGCTCATAAAAGCCCAGACCAGCCACTGTATTGGCATCGCTGTCCAGCGCCAAAAAGCCATATAGAGTAGACCACAGTGCATAGCCCTTAACCGGCAGAATAATTTTGTCCAGGCCAAGCTCGCTCTCGACGAGGTAGATAACGGCATAGTCTCCTCGACGTGATATCTTGGCGATATCCTGTGCCGAAGAGAGAACACTGGAGCGCTCTGGATCTTTGGATGACTTGCGCTGATCGAAGCTTTCGGCAGGATAATCTGTACTGAATTTACCCGTCCTTAAATCTATCAGACGAGCATTAACACGCGAGAACTGCTCTTCTACTGCAACATCCTCCTGGTAGAGTCCCGCCGCCTGTAGAATATTTCGCTTCTTGTCCTCATCGACATTAAACGCTTGCATGTCCTTCAACAGCACAGCCGCCGTGGAAACAATAATGGAGCACACCAGACACAGAGCGAAAGCGACGAGGAACGTCTTGGATACGCTATTTTTACTAGCCACGGGACATTCTCCTGCGAATATTTGCCCGCACAACGTAGTGATCAATCAACGGCGCAAATAGATTGGCGAACAAGATCGCCAGCATTATACCCTCGGGAAATGCCGGGTTAACTACGCGGATTAACACCACCATCACGCCGATAAGTATGCCATACCACCACTTGCCCAGGTCAGTCATCGCAGCACTCACCGGGTCTGTGGCCATGTATATCATGCCGAAGGCGAACCCCCCCAACACGAGGTGCCAATACCATGTCAGCGCGAACATCGGATTCGAGTCGGAGCCGATGGTGTTGAACAATGTTGATAAAGCAGTCATCCCCAGAAAAACGCCGGCAATAATTCTCCAGGAGGCTATTCGGGTAAACAGTAACAGTGCACCACCAAGCAGTATTGCCAGAGTTGACGTTTCACCAATGGAGCCATGCATATTGCCAATAAAAGCGTTGGTCCAACTCAGTTGCTCGGCCATCGCTGCCACACCATCGGTGGCGGCAATCGACAAGCCCGTGGCCCCTGTGAATCCATCGACCGCAGTCCAGACAGCGTCCCCGGACATTTGTGCCGGGTAGGCGAAAAACAAAAAAGCGCGCCCCGTCAACGCCGGGTTAAGAAAGTTCTTACCGGTGCCACCAAATACTTCCTTGCCGATAACCACACCAAAACTGATACCCATAGCGACCTGCCACAAAGGCATATCAGGTGGACAGATAAGTGCAAATAGAATGGAGGTAACAAAGAAACCCTCGTTGACCTCGTGGCCGCGCTTGATAGCAAAGAGAATCTCCCAGCTTATTCCGGCCAGAAATGTCACTGCATAGATAGGGACGAAGAAGATTGCGCCATGCCAAAAGCAGTCCCAGACACTGGCTGGATCATAACCGGCCACCAGTCCAATCAACATATGATGCCAGTCGCCGTCCACCAAACCACCGCTTGCAGCGATTATTGTATTGGCCTGATAGCCAAGGTTGTACATACCGTAAAACATGGCCGGAAACGCAGCCAACCATACGGTGATCATGATGCGTTTGAGATCCACTCCATCGCGCACGTGGGAAGTACTGCGAGTGACGCTGTTAGGCGTATACAAAAAAGTGTCGAACACCTCATACAGGGCGTACCACTTTTCGTAGCGACCGCCTCCCTGAAAGTGAGGTTCAATACTATCGAGGAACTTCCGTAATCCCATGGCCTAGCCCTCCTTCGCTATGCGCGTTAAGTTATCGCGCAAGATGGGGCCATATTCGTACTTGCCGGGGCAAACATAGCTGCACAGCGCCAAGTCTTCCTCCTCCAATTCCATACAACCAAGGGCTTGCGCCGTCTCGGTGTCGCCGACAATCAGTGCCCGCAACAACTGAGTAGGCAATATATCGAGCGGCATGACCTGTTCATAGGTACCCATGGGTACCATGGCGCGCTCGCTGCCGTTGGTCGTTGTTGTTAAGTCAAACTTCTTGCCTTTAAAGAACCTCGACAGGTAAATACCCAGGCTAGAGTGCTTGTTCGCACCCGGCGATAACCAACCAAAAAGCTCTCGCTCATAGCCCTCGCGCAGCACGGATACCTGTTGATGGTAGCGACCAAGATAAGCCATGCTGCCCCGCGCTATTCGACCGCCCAGCACCGAACCGGAAAGGATTCGGTTTTTGCCCGGCTTTAGCTCACCTGCTGTTAGTTGCTCTAAATCTACACCCAAACAAGTACGCAACAGCCTTGGGCTCTCTACTTGCGGTCCGGACAGTGCTACCACTCGCTCACTGAATAATTCGCCATCTGAAAATAGGTGGCCGATAGCAATAACGTCCTGGTAGGAGGTACTCCATACCGTTTTCCCCGGTCCAGCTGGATCGAGGAAATGTATATGAGTGCCAACCAGGCCGGCTGGATGCGGGCCGGCAAATCCGTGCAGACTGACGTTACTCGCAGTACCAATATTGGGCTGGGCGCCGGGCGCGTGACAGACAAAGACATTGCCCCGGGTCAATCTGGAAAGTACATCCAGGCCAGCAGCGAAGGCGTCTGGTTCCGCGCCGATAATTTGCATTGGGTCTGCCGCCAGAGGCTGAGTATCCATTGCATTGACAAATATTGAGCTCGGCTCGGTTCCAGGCGTCGCGATCGTGCTAAAAGGACGGGCACGCAGCGCCGTCCACATACCCGACTCGAGTAACTGCTGCTCAATTTGAGCGCGGTCGAGGCTGGCGATCTGATCGGCACTATGGCTGGCAAATTGAACTGATTCGTCGCCCTCACACTCGATGACCACGGAGTGCAGTACCCGGCGTGCTCCGCGATTAATAGCGGAAACAATTCCCGCTGCGGGGGCGGTGAAACCCACGCCCACCGTATCCTTATCGGAAAACAACAGCTGGCCCTTGCTGACTCTGTCGCCAACGGCAACCGCCATGGTGGGCTTCACGCCAATATAATCGGGGCCAAGAACCGCAACGGCCCGGGGCGCAGCGGCGTCCTCTATCAATTGGCGCGGCGCTCCCGAAATTGGTATATCCATGCCCCGCTTTAGCTTAATCATGCCATGACTCCTCAGCCTTCCACCGGGTAGACAGCGTATTTAACCCCTGCCATCTGCTCAAGAACGCGGTGGACCTGACAGCTGTATCCAAACTCATTGTCGTACCACAGATACATAACCACCTGACTCCCGTTAACAATAGTAGCCTCGGCATCGAAAACGCAGGCGTGCCTTGAGCCGACAAAGTCTGAAGAAACCACTTCGGGGGAATTTGAGTAATCAATTTGCTTGTGTAAGGGTGAGTGCAAAGCAATCTGCCGCATGTATTCATTTACTTCGTCGACTGTGGTCTCGCGACCAAGGTTGAGATGAAGTATGGCCATCGACACATTTGGCGTTGGCACTCTGATAGCATTACCCGTTAATTTACCCTCCAGTTGAGGAAGCACCTTGCCCACGGCTTTAGCCGCGCCAGTCTCGGTTAACACCATATTCAGGGGGGCGCTGCGGCCACGGCGATCCGCCGTGTGATAGTTGTCGATCAGGTTCTGGTCATTGGTGTACGCGTGTACCGTTTCCAGGTGTCCTCCCAGCACACCAAAATAATCATCCATTGCCTTCAACGGAGGCGCGATAGCGTTAGTGGTACAGGACGCTGCCGAGATCAGGCGGTCCTCCTCGTCGATTTGATCATTATTGATGCCGTGTACGATGTTTTTCATCGCTCCCTTACCCGGCGCCGTCAGAATAACTTTGGCTACACCCTTAGATTTGAGGTGGAGGCTCAAACCCGCCTCGTCTCGCCACATGCCGGTGTTGTCGATTACCAGGGCGTCGTTGATACCGTACTCGGTGTAATCGACCTTATCGGGTCCATCTGAGTAGATCACCCGGATTTCATTGCCGTTGGCAACGAAAGACTGATGCTCTTCATCAACTCTGATAGTGCCCTTGAAAGGACCGTGTATGGAGTCGCGTCGCAGCAAGCTGGCACGTTTGATCAAGTCATTTGGCGCCTTGCCCTTACGCACCACGATGGCGCGCAACCGCAGCGTATTGCCGCTATCGGTTTTCTCGATCAAAAGACGTGCCATCAAACGTCCTATTCGCCCAAAACCGTAGAGAACTACATCCCGAGGCTTCTCAATCGGCGCGCGCTTGCTACCGATAAGATCAGCGACTTCTACGCTGACGAAATCTTCGACAGTAATACCCTCGGCGCGAGGTCCCGATTCAAACTTGACCGCCAGGCGACCGACGTCTATATGCGCGGCGCCCAGATCCAATGAAGCCAGATGCTGAAGAATGGGGAAAGTTTCAAACTCAGATATCTCATTCAGCTCAACCTGACGGACGTAGCGGTGCGCGCGCATGATTGCGATAACCGAACTTCCGACCAGCGGTTTACCGTACACATAGATTTTTACACTTTTGGTGCGGGACAATTTCCCTACAATGGGTATCATGGACTCGGCGAGTGCTTCCCGCTCTTTCCAATCATCGAAATAGTCGTCGGGACGCTGGCGCGAATGCTGTTCCACCGGTGAATTCCTGTGTTGTTTCGGAGGGATCGAAATTTGCGCGTATTATCTTCATTCGCTACGCGGGTTGCAACCTGAACGTGGCTAATAATCTGGGCTTTCCGTACAATACTGCCCCTTTTGAAACCCCGCCTTAAGGCAACCATGACCGCAGACGCAATTGAACAGCTGAATCTACCCCTTTTGCCTGGTACTCGTCAGGCCATCGGGCCGGTTTACGGCTGTATGCCCAGCTATCTTGTGGCAGAACTGGCCACAAGAAGCGACAAGCTGGTTATGGTTGTGACGCCCAGCAATCAGGCCGCACAAGAGCTCGAAAGAGAGCTACGATTCTTCAGTCGCGATGCTGATCTGAGCGTTATGGTGTTTCCAGACTGGGAAACGCTCCCTTACGACACCTTCTCTCCACATCAGGACATCATATCTGAGCGGCTGCAAACGCTGTATGAACTCCCCAGTAGCAGAAAGGGCATTTTAATTACCCCTGTGACCACATTAATGCACAGGCTGCCGCCGCGAGAATTTATCACCAACAATAGTCTGGTTCTAAAGTGTGGCGAATCTATTCGGCTCGAGGACTTCAGGCGTCAACTGGAAAGCAGTGGCTATACCTGTGTGGACACGGTGTATGAGCGCGGCGAATTCGCTTTACGCGGCTCTATCATCGACCTGTTTCCAATGGGCAGCGATCACCCCTACCGGATCGACCTGCTAGACGAGGAAATCGACACCCTGCGTACCTTTGAACCAGAAACCCAGCGTACGCTTGAGCAGGTGGAGGCCATTAAGCTACTGCCCGCCCGCGAGTTTGCCTTCGATAAAAATGGGATCGAACGATTTAAAACCGCCTGGCTGGATAGCTTCGACGTCGATTATCGCCGCTGTCATACCTTTACCGAGGTGAGCTCGGGACGCATACCGGGAGGCACCGAGTACTACATGCCCCTCTTTTTTGAAACCTGCGGCACTCTTCTGGATTATCTTCCCGACAACGTAGTCGTTGCCACCCTGGGCGAGCACTACTCCGCCGGCGAGTCATTCTGGCGCGAGGTTAACGACCGTTTCGAGGAGTACGGTGTCGATCCGCAGCGACCTCTTCTGCCGCCAAAGCGAGGGTTTGTCCCGGTTGAAGAACTGTACGGCGCCTTGAAGAACTTTGCCATTGTCGAAATGCGTCTCAATGTGGACGCACCCGCCCACATCAACCTGTCACACCCTCCTCCGCCGAATCTCTCGCCACAGAAAGCTGGCGAGTCCGCGCTGGACAACTTTATCAATCTAGTCGAAGAACACCGCGGCAACGTCCTGCTCTGTGCAGAGTCGGCAGGGAGACGTGAGGTACTGCTGGAGCAATTGAGCAATAGCAATCTCGAAATAGAAAGCTTTGATAGTTGGCCTGCCTTTGTGGACTCAAATTCCAGAATCGGCATTACCGTCGCACCTATAGACAGAGGCCTGTTTTTTGACGACGACAATGCCACCTTGGTATGCGAAGCCCAACTCTACGGCGAGCGGGTCGCCCAGAGAAGATTGCGGAAGTCACAGGCAGCAAGCCGTGAAAATGTTGTTCGCGACCTAACCGAGCTCCGCAATGGCGCACCTGTTGTCCACCTGGAACACGGCGTTGGCAGATACCTCGGCTTGCAGGTGCTCGAATTTGACAACCAGGCTACCGAGTTCCTAGCCCTGCAGTATGGCGACGAAGCCAAACTCTACGTACCCGTTTCCTCCCTGCACCTGATTTCACGTTATAGCGGAGCGGATCCCGAGCTCGCGCCACTGCATAAGCTCGGCAGCGAGCAATGGAAAAAAGCCCGGCGTAAAGCCGCTGAAAAGGTCAATGATGTCGCCGCAGAATTACTGGCGATTTACGCAGAGCGCGAGGCCCGTGAAGGTTTTACCTTCGTCCACCCGGGAAACGATTACGACACTTTCTCCAGCAACTTCCCCTTTGAGGAAACACCAGACCAGCAAACGGCCATAGATGATGTTCTCAGTGATATGTGCGGAGAGCGACCCATGGACCGACTGGTCTGTGGCGACGTTGGATTCGGCAAGACAGAGGTGGCTATGCGAGCGACCTTTTGCGCGGTACACAACGGCAAGCAGGTGGCCGTTTTGGTTCCCACCACGCTACTGGCACAGCAGCATTTCGAATCATTCTCCGACCGCTTTGCCGGGTGGCCGTTCAACGTAGAAGTTATTTCCAGATTCAAGAGTAGCGCCGAACAAAAGGACGTCATCGAACGCCTGGCCCAGGGTAAGGTCGATATTCTGATAGGCACCCACCGCCTGCTCCAGAGCAGCCTCAAGTATCCGGATCTTGGCTTGGTCATCATAGACGAGGAGCATCGCTTCGGCGTAAAGCAGAAGGACTCCCTGAAAGCTTTGCGGGCAGAGGTCGACATTCTGACCCTGACCGCCACACCCATACCGCGCACGCTCAATATGGCTATCAGTGGGATGCGGGATCTGTCGATAATAGCTACGCCCCCGGCCCGACGACTCTCGATTAAAACCTTCGTACGCGAATTCGATACAGCGGTCATCAAAGAGGCCATTCTGCGCGAGACCCTGCGAGGTGGGCAGGTTTACTACTTGCACAACGAGGTAAAAACAATAGAAGAATCGGCACGCAAACTTCGCGAGCTGCTGCCAGAACTGCAAATAGGGGTAGCGCACGGTCAGTTAAGAGAAACTCAACTCGAGCGGGTCATGTCCGATTTTTATCATCAGAAATATCACGTACTGATGTGCAGCACGATTATCGAAACGGGTATAGACGTACCAAACGCAAACACCATAGTGATGGAGCGAGCTGATCGTCTCGGCCTGGCACAGTTACACCAACTGCGCGGCAGGGTGGGCCGTTCACATCACCAGGCCTACGCCTATTTGCTGTGCCCTCCTCGCGCAGCAATGACAGCCGACTCGATCAAGAGACTGGAGGCGATCTCCGAGGCCGGAGATCTGGGTGCGGGCTTCATGTTGGCAACCCACGACCTGGAAATCCGCGGCGCTGGAGAATTGTTAGGAGAGGGGCAAAGTGGCCAGATACACAGTGTCGGCTTTACCATGTATATGGATATGCTCGAACGCGCCGTCGCCTCACTGCAAAATGGAGAGTTGCTGAGCCTGGACGCCGACGACACCCCATCAACCGAAGTCAATATGCGCCTGCCCGCCCTCATTCCAGATGATTACCTGCCCGACATCAACTCTCGCCTTATACTCTACAAGCGCATGTCAGCCGCCAATGATAGCGCGCAGCTACGTGATTTACAGGTGGAAATGATTGACCGTTTCGGATTGCTTCCCCAGGCGGTGAAAAATCTCTTCAGAGTTACCGAACTAAAACTGCGAGCAGCTCTTTGCGGCATTCGCAAGATTAATGCCGGCGAAAACGGCGGCTCCCTGGAATTTGAGGAGTCGACCTCCATCGACCCCCTCGCTCTGGTGAAACTGGTTCAGGGCAACCCTGATACCTATCGATTGTCTGGAGCGACCGGACTGAGGTTTAGTGCCGCACTCAGCGATCATGAAGATAGATTTGTCTGCGTCGAAAACTTACTATCACTGCTCAACAAACCCACGAAAGCCCCCAAACGGTGATATTGGTCTCCACGCAATGAACACGCAACGCCGAATCAAGAGCCTCATAACTGCCGTTTTTTTGCTCTCCTGGATTACACCTGCCGCGGCTCAAACCGTAAACTGGTACCAAATAGAAATGATTGTGTTCACCTACGTAACACCATCTCTGGCCGGTAACGAGAAATGGCCTGTTAACCCGGCACTAAGCTTCCCGGCGTATCCCCGGCATCTCGAGCAGGGCCAGCATTGGCATGTGCTGGACGATAATAGCTGGGAGACAGCGCTTGATCTCGCCGCAAAACCGGTACTGCCATACGAGATTGCTATCGATAGTTTTCTGGCGCGATACCGGGCAGATATCCCAGAACATCAACTATTGGCAGTGCCTGCAGCCTTCCAAAAATTACCCAAGGCAGAGTGGGACCTCGCCGAGCAGGATCAGCGCATGCGATGGAGCCGGGACTACAGAGTTCTCTATCACGAGGCTTGGCGCCAACCTCTGCACGAGGAAGGTAGCGCCGTGTCCGTGGTCATATCGGGGGGTGATTCACGAGGCCAATACAGCGAATTGCAAGGTACCATTCAGCTTCACGCCTCTCGTTATTTACATGTGGCTGCCAGCCTTTGGTTGAACGGTGATGAACAGGTACTGCCGCAACTGGCCGACTCACCTCCTATCACCCCGAGTCCAGTGGACACGTCCTGGGAATTTAAGGTCGATCTCGAGCGGGAGCTATACCTGAACGACGAGATCAACGAGATAGAGTATCCCTACCGCGGGGCGGTACTCCTGGAAGCGCAGCGAAGAATGCGCAGTGGCGAACAACATTATTTGGATCACCCTCTGTTTGGCGTGCTTATCAAAGCCGAACGCTTTAATCCGGGGCTGGAGCGGAGTCGGCCCTCGAACTGACGTATTCCTGTAGTAGTCGTGCTACGAGGCCAGCACAGACCTGCAGCACCTGATTGATTTTTGCCATTGATATATTGCCCTCGCCAACGCCCGCAGCTGGGTTTACCACCAGACATACCGAGCCATAGGCCAGTCCGAGCTCCCTGGCCAACGCCGCTTCAGGCATTCCCGTCATACCAATCAAATCACAGCCGTCGCGAGCCAACCGTCTAACCTCTGCCGGTGTTTCCAGGCGCGGCCCCTGGGTGGCGCCATAAACTCCTCCCCGGCTATGTAAAATACCCAGCTTTTCTGCAGCGGCTTGTAGCCGGTTGTTAATCACTGTGGCATAGGGCTCACTCATATCCACGTGTTCTAGTGCATCCACCTTGCCGTCGTAAAGAGTATGTTCACGCCCCCAGGTGTAATCTATGATTTCGTCAGGGAATACCATGTGTCCCGGCAGCCACTCTGGACGAATACTGCCTACTGCATTGGTGGCGACGACTTCTGTGGCACCCAGTTCTTTAAGGGCAGACAGGTTAGCGCGGTAGTTTATTTTATGCGGAGCCACTTTGTGGGGTATGCCATGGCGTGGCAAAAACAGCACCGTACTACCGCCGAGGACACCTTCAATAATAGTCGCCGACGGGCGACCGAACGGAGTTTCGGGCGCATGTATTCGTGTCTCAGCGAGTCCCAGTATTTGGGAGACTCCAGTGCCACCAACAATCGCGAGCTTAGGCATGCTGTTGGCTCCCTGGCTCCGGACCTACATCCATTCCCTGGACCATCAGCGTTCTGGTTGGGAAAGCAACATCGGCGTCATTGCGATGAATGACTTCGAGAATTTTCAGCAAAACATCCTGCTTTATTTCATGATAGCGAACCCAATTGGTGGTTTGGGTGAAGGTGTACACAAAGAAGTCGAGAGACGAGTCCGCAAAGCCATTAAAATTGACGATGAGAGTGCGGCCAAGATCTATTTCAGGATGCTCCCGCAACATGGTTTTGACCTGTTCGATTATCGTGCCAACCTTATCCGCATCCTGGTATCGCAGGCCTATGGTTTCGTAGATTCGCCGGTTCAGCATACGCGATGGGTTTTCGACTGAAATGTGAGTGAATACAGAGTTGGGCACATAAAGCGGACGTTGATCGAAGGTCCTTATGCGGGTAAGACGCCAACCGACGTCCTCCACAGTACCCTCAATATTTTGGTCGGGGGATCTTATCCAATCGCCAACGGTGAAGGGTCTGTCTAAAAATATTGTGAGACTTCCGAAAAAATTAGCGAGTAGATCCTTGGCGGCAAAACCCACAGCAATACCGCCGATACCACCAAAAGCCAGTATTCCGGATACGCTTACTCCGAGATTCTGCAAAAGCAGGAGAACAGATACTATCCACACTGTAACACGCAGCAATTTGGCTACCGCAACGATTGTGGCAATATCGTCGGAACTGCCCTTGACCCTCTCCTGTTCAACCAACTGCCCCTCTACGCCCTTGATAAGTCGAATCAGAAACCAGAAAATCAGAAATATCGCACCGGCGGCGGCAAAACTATCCAATGCCCCTAATAGCTCGATGTCGGCGTGACGACGAGCGTTCTCCAGCAGTAACCACAAAGCGATAAAAAACCAAAGAATGTGCAGAGGCCGCTCGGAAGCATCGAGTGCGATATTGTCCCACTGATTGATACTACTCGCCGCTTTGGCGTGTAATCGTTTCCACAGCATTCGGAGTATCAAATGCGCGAGCACTGCGACTCCAACTATAATCGAGGATTCTAAAAACCAGGCATCGACACCAATACCATCCACCCCAAACATGGCCATTACTTGTCCAGATTTCATCGGGACTCTCCTTCATTTTTTTAAGCAGTGATTACAGCGATTTTAAAGACAGCGTACTTCTTATACGGTTTTTGTCTGTCCAGTGCAGGTCTAAGCACGAACTACGATAAGAATTGGCCATCGAGTTCACCCCGCTTCTGATGATATCTTATTAAGCCATTGAATTTCGACAACAAAGTCAAATGAGGCCAGAGTGATTCCAAAATTGCGGCAGATCATGGGTCTAGACGGTAAGTCTGGACAGCAAGGCACACAATGATATGTTAAGACCGTAGTTAACATCTAACGGAGTCAAGCCAATGTTGAGACATATTTCTCCAACAGTGGGTAACTGGTACCGAGACCTTCAATCAGGGAACGTATTCGAGGTGGTCGCATGGGACACAGCGCAACAAACCATCGAGACGCAACTCATCGACGGTGAAATCAGTGAACTCGATGTGGAAGCCTGGTCGCTATTGAAACTGGAATCGATCGAAGAGCCAGAGGATTGGCGCAACCCATACGAGATGGATGGCGAGGATGCCATCGACCCGGACGAACCCATGCACCCCGAAACATGGAGCAATCCAGTTTCCATTATCGAACCGGAGTACACACTGGGCCTGGACGAATCGTACACCTGAGTGGAGGCGAAGCACCACCTGAAATAAGCCCTTGCACGCATATCGATACTGTATATACTTACAGCTACTGTATATAAAAACAGATATTGAATATGGAAAAGCTAACCGCTCGACAAGCCGAAGTTCTGGAGCTCATTCGCCGTCATATTAGCGACACTGGATACCCCCCTACCCGAGCTGACATAGCCACCGAACTTGGGTTTCGCTCGGCGAATGCAGCAGAGGAACACCTCAAAGCGCTGGCCCGCAAGGGCGCCATAGAAATTATTCCAGGAGCCTCCCGTGGAATACGGCTGCCCGTCAGTCTTGGTATACCCATCATCGGACGTGTAGCAGCAGGCAGCCCCATGCTCGCCGAAGAACACATCGAAGACTATTGCGATGTTAGCCCCGAACTATTCAAGCCCAGCGCTGACTATTTCCTCCGGGTACACGGCGACAGCATGATTGGTATCGGCATCTGCGATGGAGACCTGCTGGCGGTTCACAATACGCAGCATGCCAAAAAGGGCGACGTTGTTGTTGCGCGCATTGACGATGAGGTAACGGTAAAACGCTTTCAACCAACACAAACAAATCACCTGATAGAATTGCTCCCCGAAAATCCTGACTTCCAAACAATCGAAGTAGATTTACGCGATCACGATTTCGCTATTGAGGGTTTGAGCGTGGGAATTTTACGTAGGGGAGTCTAGAAATAAATCGGCGGTGGTTCGGGGTAGCTAGTGAATGACTCTTTGCCCCTCGCTATCCACTTGATCTTCGTCAACCTCTGCTTGTTCGGCATACTGGGACGCGGCCTGAATCCCCGCTTGAATCATCACCTTGGCAACATCCAGACAAGCATCCGTCATAAAGGCTCTGGACTCCTCGGAAAACCGTATCACCACCAATGGCTCTGCATCCTCCTTATCGGATTGTTGCAAAACAATTTCACCATCGGCGAGCTCTACAATTTCAAGGTAGGATGATGGCACAGCGGACCCTTACGTGGTTTATGAGGTAGTGAAAAGACAACAACCCAACCATTCTAGCAATCTTGGGAACGCAACTCCAGTTTCTATCCAGGCTACTCAGCTGGATTTTCGTTTTGTAGAAGCCTCCACGGACCACTTGCCCGATCGATAAAAGGCTCGCCATCCTGTCGCCTTACCATCTACCTCTGTCATCAAATATTGCTGCTTGGTCTTTCGACTGTAGCGCACCTGGGTGCGATTCCCATCCTCATCGGTAACCGGGCCACTAAAGATAAACGCGTATTTAGGATCGATTTCGTCCTTATGTGGCAGCAGTTCATCGACGAAGGGCGCCCTTGTTTCACGGTTTCTCGGAAACTGGCTTGCCGCAAGGAACAAACCAGCAGCACCATCGCGCAGTATATAGGTATCTTCCACTTTCACGCAGGCCAATTCCGGCATCGGCACTGGATCCATTTTTGGTGGCGCGGCCTCACCGCTGCGCAACAGTTTTCGCGTATTTTTGCAGTCTTCATTCATACAGCCAAAGTACTTACCGAAGCGGCCGGTTTTCAGTTGCATTTCCGCCTGACATTTGTCGCACTCAAGGATGGGCCCTTCATAGCCCTTGATAACGTAGCTACCCTTCTCAATTTCAAAACTCGCGCAATCCGGATTATCGCCACAGACGTGTAATTTTCTGGATTCGTCAATGAGGTAGCTATCCATCGCTGAGTTACACAGCCCACAACGGTGCTTGGCCCGCAACGCTCTGGATTCTGCCTCTTCGTCCTCATCGGTGTGTGCAGCTTCATCTCCTGCCGTCAGGTTGATAGTCGCTTTGCAGCGTTCCTTGACAGGAAGAGCGTATCCGGAGCAACCGAGAAACACACCAGTACTGGCCGTCCTGATTTGCATGGGGCGCTGACACTTGGGACATTCTATATCAGTAGCGGTCGGCTCATTGCGCCGCATCCCGCCTTCTTCAGCTTGTGCCACCACGAGTTGCTTCTGAAATCCTGCATAAAAATTATTGAGGAGCGCTTTCCAGTCAGTTTGTCCATTCGCGACCTCATCCAGGTCTTTTTCCATTCCCGCAGTAAAACCATAGTCGAGTAACTCGGAAAAACTCTCATCGAGTCGCTCGGTGACTATTTCTCCCATTTTCTCGGCATAGAATCGCTTGTTGTCTACGCGCGCATAACCTCGATCCTGAATGGTCGAAATAATCGATGCATAGGTGGATGGTCGGCCAATACCTCGTTTTTCCAGCTCCCGGACCAGGCTGGCCTCTCCGTATCGAGGCGAGGGCTTGGTAAAGTGCTGAACCGGATCCAGCTTCTCTAGTTTCAGCGAGTCGGCGCTCTTTAAATCGGGCAAGATCGTATCGTCGCCCTTTCGTCCCGGCGGAGTCTGAACCTTGGTATAGCCATCAAAGCGTACAATTCTCCCCTTAGCCACTAGTTCGTATTCGTCAGCTGCGACGGTAATCGTCGACAGCGTGTAAAGGGCCGGGGTCATTTGGCACGCCACAAACTGTCGCCATATCAGCTCGTACAGCCTCTCCGCGTCGCGTTCCATACCTTGCAGGTCTTGTTGCCTGACATTGACATCAGAAGGGCGAACCGCCTCATGTGCCTCCTGAGCCCCATCCTTCGAGCTATACACGTTGGCGGTTTCAGGTAAATACTTCCCGGAGAAATTTTCCTCAATGTAATCCCTGGCAGCGGACACTGCCGAGGCACTGAGATTGGTAGAATCGGTTCGCATATAGGTGATATAGCCCGCTTCATACAAGCG
>JBLHKV010000022.1:0-23519 GCA_047618115.1 Halieaceae bacterium
ATCAACTCTATCTATTGGCGAGCGACGCAGGCTACGGATTTGTCACGCAACTATCGGATTTACAGTCTAAAAATCGCGCTGGCAAGGCAGCCCTAAGCCTCCCTAAAGGGAGCAAGGTGTTGCAGGCAGCGGTGGTGAACGACTACGAAAATGACTACGTGGTCGCGGTCAGCAACGAAGGAAGAATGTTGCTGTTTCCACTCGCGGAGCTGCCCAAGTTGGCGCGGGGTAAGGGCAACAAGATACTCAGTATCCCCACCGCAAAATTGCAGGCGCGCGAGGAATGGGTGGTAGGAGTGCAGGTGCTAAGCGAGACCAATATACTGGTGGTGCACGCTGGCAAGCGCTACCTCAAGCTCAAATTCGGCGAGCTGGAGCACTACCAGGGAGAGCGAGGACGACGCGGCAACAAGCTGCCGCGCGGGTTTCAGAAAGTCGACAAGCTCACAATTGAGTAATTTGACAGCCGCTTAACTCGAGGGGCGCAGCAGGTGCGCGATAATCGAATCGCGTTGGCGTTCCAGCGCAGATTGATCGGCAGCGTCCAGGCCAGTGAGAACAACATAATTTGTAACGTTGGCGAGCGTAGCTGTGAATTGGTCGCTGTCGGACTCAATAATATCGTTGGCCAGGAGAATGGTCGCAGGCTGAGCTTTACAGTGGGCTTCGAGTTGGTCGATGAGCTGCTCTTGCAAAAATGAATCGAACGACGCCTGTCCGGTATCACCATCTAGTTGTACTGTCAGCCCCGCCATAGAAGACGTGTAGCGCAAGGTTCTACTGGCGCTAACCTGTACGAGTAGATCTTTGATCAGCCACGCACAGTAGCAACAACGCTCATAGATGTCGCCACTGGGGTGATCGTCAGTAAAAACAATGGTGACGGCACTGTGCCTGCTGTGTCTGAGGCTGCCACCGTATAGCTTGGCGGCAGCTTGTAAACACGGTGCCAGATCATCCAGGTATGCCACCAGCGAGGGATGGTCGAGCTTGCCCAGGTAGTGATCCAGGCCGTTGAGTTTTACGTGTAATAGGGCAGTCAATCTGGTCTTACGCCTTTGTTTACCTGTCACTGCGCTTCTGAGAACTTCCAATGGCAGTATGGACAGTTCGTTTCGTAGCGTGTCGATTTCATCTATAGGAGGATCACTTTCCTCTATCGGTGCCAACTCACGGACGCTCTCGATGAGCTCTTGCAAGCGGGTGACAAGGCCTTGAGCGTTGCGACTGGCCACGGCGAAGGCAAATCCACTGAGTAATAGCGCCAGGCCCAGCAAACTGGCCGCGACGATATTCTGATCTGCGCTGTTATTGCTACCGCTGATGGAGATTGAGGCGTAGCCCGCAATGGCGTCGTTGAGCCGAATTTCTGCGGTAAAGGTCTGGAGATCGGGAAGGTCGGGGTTGCCTGCGCGCGCCATTGGCAACATCGACACATCGTGTATTGCACCCAGGTCGATGTTGGTCTGACCCACGAATTCGGCCAGTATAGCGCGGAGGCTGATTTTGTCGTTATTGAGCAGTGCCGTGCTGCTTCGCGCCGCCAGCTGGCGTGCGAGAACGTGGCCGTGTTTTTCCGCACTGGTGTCCAACATGTACCGACTCGACAGGGTGCTAACCGAAACGAGTGTGAGACCGACCAGCAGGCACAACAATATTGTTAACACCGCTAGTCGCTGAGTAAGGTTCAAACTTAAAATAAATCGATTTATCACGGTCGGTAATTCGAGCTCAGGTAGGTGCATTGGGGATTATAGACGCGCTCGCCGCTCGATGGTAACTCTCATAAGCCATAGTAGGAGTTTGAGCTTTGCCACGTGGTCGGTAGAATAGCGCGCATTCTTTCATCTTCTGGGTCTCGTCAGTGAAGCGAATACTATTGATTAACGTCTCCGGCGTAGACGAGCCTGGTGTGACCACAGCTTTGACCAGTACTATGGCTCGTTATCAGGTCAATGTACTCGACATTGGTCAGGCCGTTATTCACAACACACTTTCCCTAGGGTTATTGGTGGAAATCCCCAATGAATTGATAGAGGATGAATTGCGCAATGCGATTGAGAAGTCGGTTACGCAGTTTTCGGTTCGGACCACGTTCACGCCAGTGCTGGGGGAGAATTATGAAAGCTGGGTGGGTGAGCAGGGTAAGTCGCGTTACATCATTACGCTATTGGCGAGAAAGGTAACTGCAGAGCACCTGGCGAGGGTGACGGCGGTAGTGCGTGAGTTTGGCTTGAATATCGATGGCATAAATCGACTTTCCGGGCGTATACCTCTTGTTGACTTGCCTACTACACACACCAAAGCCTGTGTGGAGTTTTCAGTGCGAGGGCTGCCGACCGATATCGTTGAGTTTCGCAGTGAATTACTTCATCTCGCCAGCGACCTGGATATTGACCTGGCTTTCCAGGAGGACAATAAGTTTCGGCGCCATCGGCGGCTGGTGGTCTTCGATATGGACTCCACATTAATTGAAGCTGAGGTTATCGATGAGCTCGCCAAGGCCGCAGGGGTAGGAGAGGAAGTCTCTGCAATTACCGAACGCGCGATGGCTGGCGAGCTGGACTTTTCCGAGAGCTTTCGGGAGCGGGTAGGCCTGTTAAAGGGCCTGGATAGCTCCGTGCTTGAAGAGTTGGCAAACAATCTCCCGATAACAGAGGGAGCCGAAAACCTTATAGGAACCCTGAAGTCGCTGGGCTACCGAACGGCGATTGTCTCCGGGGGGTTCGAGTATTTTGGTCGCCACCTTCAGCAGTTATTGGGTATCGACTATGTCTACGCAAATCAATTGGACATAGAGGACGGACGGGTTACCGGTCGCGTTGTAGGCGAAATTGTCGACGGCAAACGAAAAGCTGAATTGGTGCGCGAACTGGCACTGGCAGAAGGGGTGGATCTCGAGCAGGTCATCGCGGTAGGAGATGGAGCCAACGATCTCCCCATGCTGGGTATTGCTGGGCTGGGAATTGCTTTTCGGGCCAAGCCGCTGGTTAAAAAATCAGCCAGCCACTCGATTTCTACATTAGGTCTTGACGGAATTTTGTATCTGCTTGGCATTAGCGATCGCTACCACCAATAGAGTTCTTAGAGCTATATGTTGTCCCAGACGGAGTAAAATTCAGTTGGCATGACATTGGCCGCGTCTGCCGCAACAACCTCCTCCAAGTGTTGCATAGACCGGAACTCAAATTGGACATAGGTGGCTGTGGATGACACCTTTTTATGGAGCTGAACGTAAGTGTTTTCTCCAAGCCGCATAAGTTTTACCTTTTGCCGCTCCTTGAACGCTGACTTCGGTGTGATTAGCGTGTTGGGCTGCCCAACGAGTTTTATCTCGGGCAATAACAGGGCCCGCATCGGCTCGCTTTCGTCACCGGTCTTGTGCAGAACCGATGCACCAAAGGGCGTCGCCCGTGGGCTCAACAGCTCCACGCCAAGCAGTGTGGTTTCGTCCGATAGCTGGTTCACCCAGCGGATAACGGCAATGCTCCAGGCGGTGTTGTCGATCTCACGTACGGAGATCAAATCGCCTGTTTTGATCAGCTCGGTGATATCTGAAGACCACTGCAAGCAATAGCCGCCGGGACTGACATTGTGCAAGCGCACCGGGAAGACCGGGTGTCGCTCAGTTTTTGCATCATCGAGGATGTGCTCCGCTTCGCGAATTTCATACTCTACATCCCCGGCTTCAGTCGATTTGGCGCTGGCTGAAAAAGCTCGCTCCCAGATTTCTGCCTCTCCAGTGTTACTGTCGCCAATAAATGGATTCCTGGATTGCCTTACCTGCACTTCCAATTCGTTTTCGGCGCGGGTCAGGTCTTCGAATGGAGTGCCGCCGGAAATATAGTAGTGGCTGTTGTCCAGCCCCACGGACACCCACATCCGCTCCTGGCCTGGTGCGCGGGCAAAATTTCGTTTACTCATAACACCCCAGGAAACCGCCAGATGCTCCATTACCACCTGAGAAACCGATGAGCCCTGGTCGTAGACGATGCCGCGTTCATCGTTGTCGCGCTGCAGCGTCTCCATATGCTCGACCAGCGCATCTGTATCGATCATCCGTGTATTGGCGCCGGGCTCCGTGCCGTATAAAGAACCGTATAAAGGTGGATGGTCTGCGCTCATGTCGACCAGGAACAAGCCTTGCCCCTCTTCGGGCTTGTGCATGCGCAGCATCTGAACCCAATCACTCAGACCCCGGAAAACGCCGTTTAGATCGCGCTGACGCAACTGATTTGGTTTGCTGCAGCCCAGCATGAGGACCCGCAAATAGGCGTCGGTTATGCTGCCATCGCCGGTAAGTTCGTCTTTGACGACTTGTGTGTGCAAGCGTTGCCTTTCCGCCAACATAAACAGCTGGTGCAGGTCGCTCCACGCGAGTGCATCGGCAGGTTGGTAGAGTTGGTAGGTTAGTAGAATCTTCTGCGAACTGCTGGTAATTGCTCGATGAATCGCGTGGCAGACCAGTTTGGCCGGGTTTGTTGCCGTAACTGTTTTGCGACGCTGAATGCAATGGATGGCGGTAATGGTGTATCCCAGGCATTGCAATTCATGTAGAGAAAGAGCCAAGCGGGAGATTTTCCGGGGCTCTTCTGGAAGAACTACCGGCTGATTGAGGTATCGCTTCGACATACCGGCCAAACACATGGAGAGCGTTGGCCGAAGGGCCTCCATAATCTCGAAACGCAGATCGGGAGCCATGTCGACTCGATTTAGGTCGCCAAACGCGCGGTGTAATTTCTGGGCCACCTCCGATGGATGGCTGAGTGGCAGCGTACCAACCCAAGTTTGGGCGTCCTTTGGGGTGAGCTTAAATAGTGGAAAGCCGTCCAAATCCTGACGCGGAATTCTCAGCTTAATCGCGTCGCCATCGCTCATCTAGAAACACCCTCGCGCGTATCAATAATATTAGTTTGAAGTGAATCACCAATCGCCAATTGTGTCCAGTCTTCTTCGCGCGCTGCCATCTCTCCACAGTTCGCGATATCATGCATCCTCATTCACTTGGAACCGGTTGTCTATAAGGGCAAACCTGAGGAAAGTATGGCCAATTACTCCACTAATGAAGTTCGATCCGGACTGAAGGTGATGCTCGATGGAGATCCCTGCAGTATTCTGGACTGTGAGTTTGTAAAACCAGGTAAGGGGCAAGCCTTCGCCCGGGTAAAGCTGCGTAACCTCAGCTCTGGCCGCGTGTGGGAGCGCACGTTTAAATCCGGTGATTCGCTGGAAGCGGCCGATGTGATGGAGGTTTCGCTCGAATATTTATACAGCGACGGTGAGTTCTGGCACTTCATGCAGCCAGATACCTTTGAACAATACCAAGCTGATGCAAAGGCAGTTGGGGAGTCTTCGGACTGGTTGAAGGAGCAGGATCGCTGCGAGGTCACGCTATACAACGATGTTCCACTGTCTGTAATGCCACCCAACTTCGTCGATCTCATCATAGCGGAGACCGACCCGGGACTGAAAGGGGACACTGCTCAGGGCGGCAGCAAGCCGGCGACTCTGAGTACCGGTGCTATCGTTAAAGTACCTTTGTTTTTGAATCAAGGTGAAAGCATCAAAGTGGATACCCGCACGGGTGACTATGTCGGGAGAAGCAAAGGCTGAAGCGTGGGCAAGACGGAGGCTTGGCGGCCAACTGCTTCACACGCTAACCTGATAGCGCGAGCACGGTGCCTGAGCTCAATGCGTGAATTTTTTGCACAGCGTGGGGTGCTCGAGGTCGAAACTCCGTTGCTCTCGGCTTCGACCGTCACCGACCCGCATATAGAAGCGCTGGCTTTGCCAGAAGAAGACGGGCCCATACGCTATCTGCAAACATCGCCAGAATACGCGATGAAACGGCTGCTAGCGTCTGGCACCGGCCCGATATTCCAGATCTGCAAGGCTTTTCGCGCCGGTGAAAAAGGCGGGCGGCACAATCCGGAATTCACGATGCTGGAGTGGTATCGCGAGGGCCTTGACCATCACGCACTGATGGTGGAAGTGGAAGATCTTGTCCGAAGCTACCTTGATCGCGAGCCCGCAGTGCGTCTGTCCTATAGTGATTTATTTGAGGAGGCGCTAGGTATAAACCCGCATCAGCTTTCCGACCGAGCTCTGAGCGAGTTGGCACTCAGTCGAATAGATACTAGCTTTCGCTGCGCGGATCGCGGTGTTTGGTTGAATTTACTGATGACCGAATTGGTCGAACCGACGTTGGTAGAGCGCGGCCTGGTCTTTGTCTACGACTATCCCGCTGAACAGGCCGCTTTGGCGCGATTGGGCAAGGACTTTGCTGGAAACACTGTAGCGCATCGCTTTGAGCTCTACGTGGATGGCGTCGAATTAGCCAACGGCTACTATGAACTTGGTGATTACGAGGAGCTCAACCGGCGTTTCGAGCAGGACAATCTGGATCGAAGCGCGCTGGGACGACCCTCCAGACCGGTCGATGATAGGTTGCTCGCAGCTATGATGCACGGCTTGCCGTCTTGTTCTGGGGTGGCTCTGGGAGTTGATCGGTTGTTGATGTTAGAACGTGATGCAACATCCATATCTGAGGTGCTGGCCTTCGATTGGGATAGGAGTTAATCGAGCTCAGTGGTTATTGGGGAGAGTAAAGTAATGAGTACATACCTAAAGAATTGGCTGGCTTGCGCGCCCCTTTTACTGACAGTGGCGTGTGCCCAAATACTACCCTCCATCGCCCCAGATCCACTGGTTGCCGAGCGTGCAGCCATTCAAGCTCGCTGTGATAAAGATCTCATGTTAGCTGCAGAGCTACAGCGCGAACTGGAGCAACTGGAACCCCCGTATACCGCACAGACCGTACTAAAGCCTTATAACCGTTTCGATATGTTGCTCGGTGGGCTCTGGGTAGATGTGCAGTTGTATGAGGCGGTTCACCCCGATGCTGAAATCCGCCGGCTGTCGGCGGCATGTAAGCTGCGGGTGGCCGGGGTTTATGCCAGCGTTGATTTGTCGCAATCCCTGTACTTGACGCTATCCAAGGTTGACGTGACCGGAGCACACAAATTTACCCAGCGCTATCTGGATAAAACGCTTGCAGATTTCCGTCTGGCGGGTGTTGACCGAGACAGCATAACACGGACTCGATTGGAGCAACTCGATGGTGAAATAGAGGCCCTGAAGCAGACTTTCAGCAGAAATCTGCGCGAGGATACCCGGTATTTGACCCTGGATTCCGTGGCAGAGTTAGCGGGGCTGCCCGAGGACTATATTGCAGCTCATCCACCGGGTGAGAACGGCAAGATTCAAATTAGCACCAAGTACCCAGATTATATCCCACTTATGACCTACGCTGAGCTGGATTGGGTGCGGCGGGATATGGCGAAAATTTCCGGAAACCGGGGCTGGCCGGCCAACAAAACCGTCTTTGAGACCCTCCTTCGCAAGCGCCACGAATATGCGAGTTTACTGGGCTACGACAATTATGCCGATTATGTAACCGCAGACAAAATGAGCGGGTCCGGGGTCATTGTGGCAAAATTCATCGATCAGCTCGCGGAGATGTCTGGATCGGCCGCAGAAGAGCAGTATCGGCAGCTGCTGATTCGCAAGAAGCGGATCGAACTGGATGCTACAGTGGTAAATTCGTGGGAGAAATCTTATCTCTCTGAGTTAGTGCGTCGAGAACGCTATCAAGTCGACTCGGCGATGACCCGCGAATACTTTGGCTATGCGGACACACGCGATGCAATGTTTATATTGGCGGAGCGCTTGTTCGGCTTGAGCGTGCGCCCCTGGGATACTAAGACGTGGCATCCCGACGTCGAAGCCTACGAACTTATGGACGGGCAACGGATCCTTGGCCGCTTCTATCTCGACATGCACCCACGCGAAGGCAAGCACCAACACACTACGCATTTCCCCCTACAGGTGGGGGTGGCTAATCGGCAATTGCCAATGTCGGCGCTGGTAACCAATTTTCCGGGTGCGGGTGATCCCCAGGCACGTATGGAGCACGATGACGTAGTGAGTTTTGCCCACGAATTCGGACATTTACTGCACAGGCAGTTGTCCGGTCATTTCGAGTGGGCGGGGTTGGTTGGAAGCGAGAGAGATTTTACCGAAGCCCCTTCACAGATGTTGGAAGAATGGGTTTGGGATCCAGCGTTTTTGAGTAGCTTTGCACGAAACAGGGCCGGAGAACCGATTCCCGATGAGCTGGTGGCAAATATGATTCGCGCGCGTAATTTCGGCAAAGCGTTGTCTGTGCGTGGGCAGCTTTACCTTGCGGCAATGTCATTTAATTATCACAACTACGCGCCGGAAGGCATGGACCTCGACGCGTTGATGATAGCAATGAAAAGCCAGTATTCTCTGTTTGACCACCAGCCCGATACGCATAGCTGGGCTAACTTTGGTCATCTGATGGGCTATTCCGCGCTCTACTACAGCTATTTGTGGTCGGAGGTGATCGCGCTGGATATGTTCTCCGAATTCGAGCGCGAAGGGCTGTTCGATACCGCGGTTGCGGACCGGTATCGAGCAGCGGTACTTGCAGCCGGCGCTACTCTGCCAGCAGCTGAGCTGGTGGAAAAATTCCTGGGCCGGCCCGTTCGCATGGATGCTTTTGCGCGACGACTGTCGCAAGAATAGTCGTTATTGTGGCCTCAGAGCGCCAAGCGCTATTTTATGGACTAGCAGCGGTATTGTGTTGGTCCACTGTCGCCACGGCGTTCAAGGTAGCCCTGAGAGAACTGGATGTCCTGCAGATGCTGCTGATTGCGAGCATTTGTTCAACGCTGTTTTTGCTGGCAATCCTGGTCGTTCAGCAGCGGGTAGGTCTACTGGTGGTTTACTTTGCACAGGCGCCCTGGTTTTTCTTTGGGATGGGTGTGCTGAACCCTTTGGCTTACTACCTCATTCTGTTTCACGCCTACGATCTATTACCTGCCCAGCAGGCAATGGCCATCAATTACTCCTGGGCTTTGACTCTTGCGCTGTTGGCGATTCCGCTGCTGGGCCAACGACTGCGACCGAGAGACATCGCGGCGGCGTTAGTCGCGTACAGCGGAATTCTGGTTATAGCTACTCAGGGTGATCTGGCCGCGCTCCATTTTGAAAATGCGGTCGGCGTTGGCTACGCGTTGCTAAGCACTGTGTTGTGGTCTCTTTATTGGATATTCAACACGCGTAACCAACGCGATGCTGTGGCGTCTTTGTGCTTGAATTTTTTAATCGCGACCCCCTTTATTGTCGGGCTTTGTTTTACGTTTTCGAGCTTGCCCACTGCCTGGGGACCGAGTAATTGGGCGGCGGTGTACATCGGTGTGTTTGAGATGGGCTTTGCCTTTGTGCTGTGGTCATCGGCGTTGAAGCTAACGAAGCAGGTCGCACGAATCGGCAATCTGATTTTTTTGTCGCCGATTTTGTCTTTGGTTCTCATCAGTAATGTTCTTGGCGAGGCCATTCACACCTCGACGTTGGTGGGTTTGGCGCTGATACTGCCGGCCACATTGTGGCAGCAGTCCCAATCTGGAGGATCTGCCGCAGGGAAAACCCGTGATAACCCCTGAAGAGTCTCCTCTAATACTCGCTTCCAAAAAAGTGTTACCCACGCTGGCCCCGGACTATTATCTGGACAATTTTCAGTTGCTGATGGACTCGGTGAGACGCCTTTACGGCGACTTGTTGACGTCGGAAGAACTGGAGTTTTCTCATGGTTTTTTTGCGATGAGTGGAGATGCTCGCCGACTTTATGTGCGCTTGCTCTCGCGGCGGGGGCCGGCTTTTCGCGAGCTCGAGCTGGCCTATGCCGAAATTACAGATATCCCTGCTGCGGTCACAGAGTTAGAGATAGCTGGTTTCGTCAGTGGTGTAGACTGCGTGGATCTGAGTGAGCTGTCTCGACTTTATAGAAAGGCTGAAATTGCGTCGATCTTTGCAGATACCGTAGCGCTGCGGCCCGGAGAGTCAAAGCGAGCAATGCTGGCAGTCATTGGTGAGATGGGTCTGAGCGAAGACCAGCTATTTAACGTTTGTCAGAGTTGGCGTCCTGAGCGCGTTGTAGTTCCCGCTCATCAGGACACAATGGTCGTAATCAAGCTATTGTTTTTTGGCAATCAACATCAGAGCCTGACTGATTTTGTGCTCAGTGACCTCGGCGTAAATCGTTTCTACCCCTATCTGCTGGACCATGAACAACGTTTGTTCGAATCTCGCGCTATGATTGATGAGTACTTGTCGTTGGTGCTATTGCGGCTTCGTTACTCAGAATGGTTGGAGGTGGGCAGCAACGAAGACGAGCTGTTGGAGCTGGCTGTAGAGCTAGTGACCAGTCGGGATGGCTCTCGATTCTCCGGGCGCTGGTATCGCTTTAATAATAGGGTGGCTCGACAGCTGGAGCGCTGTAGTCGATTGGAGGCTGCTTTGAATATTTATGCCTTCACTCCGCAACACCCCGCTCGCGAGCGCGCAGCGCGCATCTGCTATGGCCAGGAAAAGTATGAAGGCGCAGCTGCCATCTGCGATCTTATTGAAAAAAAACCCTTCAGTGAGGAAGAGCTGGAATTTTCCCAGCGCTTTCGACCCCGTATTCAGCGAAAGCTAAAATTGGTGCCGATAGCACCGGCGGCAGACGTCTTCCAGGAGGTTCGCTTGGTGTTGTCAAAGAATGGGCGCGGAGTAGAGGCTCGCATAGCCGAGTACTATGCAGATCGTGGGGACGCCACGTTCTTTGTTGAGAACGGCCTGATGAATGGTCTTTTTGGCCTGGCCTTCTGGCGGGAAATATTTGCGGGATTACCTGGCGTATTTGTCAACGCATACCAATTTGTGCCATTGGATATGTACAGCCCGAATTTTTTCCGTAGGCGCGAAGAATTATTAGAACGGCGCATGGCGGAGTTGCGAAGTAACGCAGTGGTAAGCCTTCTGGCAGACTACGACGAATTTGAAGGCTATGCCAACGGCTGGGTTAATTGGCAGCTTCTGACTCGTTCGCTGGTTGAAACTGCTCTTGCTCGGATACCAGTTGAGCACCTCGAGGCCATATGGCGAAGAATTCTGTTTGATCCGCGTGCCAATCGAAGTGGCTTCCCCGACCTGATTCAGTTCCCCAGCGCCGGTGGCTATCGAATGGTCGAGGTTAAGGGTCCGGGGGACAGTCTGCAAAACAATCAGAAACGCTGGCTGCGTTTTTTTCAGAGACATCAAATACCTTCTCTTGTGGCTTTCGTGCGCTGGCAAGATGAAATTTAGCGTCAGCGTGCGCGGTTTGGTCGAGTTTTGCTGTCGGCGGGGTGATATCGACTTTCGCTTCACGCCATCCCCCTCTGGCGCACAAGGCATAGAGGGGCACCAGCACCTCTATCGCAAGCGTCCTCAGAGTTATTGCAGTGAATTCCCGGTTCTCGAACAGATCGATGCCGAGGGGATGGCACTGGAGATACGAGGCCGCGCAGATGGCTATGACCCGGTGCTGCGTATGGTTGAAGAAATAAAAACGTGCCGGGTAGCCGTCTCCGATATCCCCGAGGCTAGCCAATCTGTGCACCTTGCGCAAGCCAAAATATACGGGGCGCTCATCGCCAGAGCAGAGCAACTGAGCGACTTGCTGGTGCGGCTCACCTATCTACACATCGATACTTTGCAAGAGAGTAGCTTTGACTACGAGCTCACCAGGGACGAGTTAGATGTTCACTTGTTTGAGGTTGTTGGCAGTTATACATCGTGGCTGGCAGAGCGAGCACAACATAAGAAAATAAGAAACGAAAGCCTGGCCAATATTAAATTTTGCCACGGAGAGTTTCGCCAGGGTCAACGTGAGATGGCGGAATTGGTCTATAAGTGTCAGGCGGTTGGCGGTCAATTGCTCGCCGAGGCACCAACGGGGATCGGTAAGACTGCCGCGACACTGTTCCCCGCTTTGAAAGGGCTTTATACCAGTAACCACGATCAGTTGGTCTACCTGACAGCCAAGAGTTCGGGGCGTGAAGTGGCAGAGCAAACCATGCTTAAATTTGTCGACCAGGGTCTGCCGGTCAACGTTCTTTCGCTTACGGCGAAGGATAAGATTTGTTTTTCTCCGGGCAAGGCCTGTCATGCAGATGACTGCCGCTTTGCTCGTGGTTACTACGATAGACGTCAGCCGGCGATGGTAGAGGCATTGCAGCACGAGCTCATCAATCGCGAAACCGTGGAGGAGGTCGCGCGCGCCCACGATGTTTGTCCTTACCAGTTAGCCGGTGAATTGATCGTGTGGGTGGATGTCCTTGTTTGTGACTATCACTACGCATACGGCCTGACGGCATCGCTTGGTGAGCAGGCGGATACGACGCTGCGCCGTGCAATGTTGGTCGACGAAGCGCACAACCTGCCGACCAGGGCGCGCGACATGTACGGTGCCGGTCTCGCAAAAGAAGATCTGATGGCAGCGCGGAGGCAGGCCGATGGCGCCGTTAGAAAGTCACTGGATCAACTCAATAGACTACTTTTGGATATTAGTCGTGAGGAGTGGTCCGATTACCGAATTGAGCGGACCCTACCGACGCGCTTGCCGGAAGCGCTGCAGCGTTTTACTGCTGCCGTTTCTGAAAAAATGGGCGTGGAGCGTGCCTATCTACCGACTCGAATCGCCTTGATGGATTTCTTTTTTCAGGCACTGCAGTTTTTGAGGGTAGCGGAGAACTTCGCGGACGACTTTCAACTCGAATACCAGCGGGACGCTGGCAAACAAAGCCTGGTACTACGTTTGGTCTGCCTGGATCCTGGCAGGTTGTTGGCTCTTCGTCATCAATGGGCGACTTCTACGGTACTGTTTTCAGCCACTTTAGCACCGCTGGGGTGGACCGCATCCGCACTTGGTTTGTCACAATCGGCGGTCTCAATGTCGCTGGAATCACCCTTTGATCCCGATCAACTGCGTGTGCGTTTGGAGTGCGGTGTAGATACTCGGTACAAACAACGCGAGAACAGTATGCAAAGCTTGCGTCGAGTCCTGTGCGATTGGGTTGGGGGAAGTGGAGAAAACTGCATTGTTTTTTTTCCTTCCTACGCCTACCTCTCGAATTTTCTCGAAAGCCTGGATGCGATGTTTGGTTCGCGGCCGGTGTGGATACAGAGTCGTAATCAGAATGAGCTAGACCGCCAGGCACTGCTCGATCTTTTGCGTAATGAACGAGAAGTCGTAGCCTTTTGCATATTGGGTGGCGTATTTGGGGAGGGAGTCGACCTGCCTGGTGATGCTCTATCGAGGGTGGCGATCGTCGGCGTCGGTATGCCACAGTTCAATAGGACCAATGAATCCCTGCGCGATCACTATCAGGTCCGCACGGGAAGTGGTTTTGATTACGCCTATGTGTTTCCCGGCATGCAGAAAGTTAGCCAGGCTTTGGGCCGGGTGATAAGAACAGAAACGGATCGAGGGGAGGCGCTGTTGATCGATTCACGCTACCGCCAAGCGCATTATAGAGGACTGCTTCCCCAGCACTGGACCATCGAGAACTATTCCTGATCGCCCCATCCGCGCTGCATCTGGAAGTATATGTAGGAAGCCGTCCAGGCCAGTTGCACCAGCCCCGTCATGGCCTCGGAGCCGACGATAAAGCGTAGCCAGCCGGTCGGCACAATGTCGCCGAAACCCAGCGTGGTATAGGTGATGAATGAAAAGTAGACCGCGTCAAAGACGTCTATCACCGGGGTGCCAACGAACCCTCCCAGGCCGTCTATTCTGAGGGCTACCATATAGCCCAGACCAAATATCCATATTTCCAGCACATGGGCGAGTAGCGCCAGGAGAACGCCTATAATAATCTGTTCACGCAAAGCGATTGGCAGCTTGGAGGTAAACGGCGCCAGGCGATAAAGGATTTCGTAGTGAATGACGACGCACAGTACAATTATAGTGCCTGTGAGTGAGAGGGCGATGATAGCGTACACAATTGTTCCAACCTTTTGGGGGTGCGATAACTATGCCGTATTTCCAGCACAGGGAATATGCTTATGTCTTATTCAGGAAACTAATTCCCCCAATCGGATGGGTCCTTTTGAACACGGCTTGTGCTAAATTGACTGCCTTGGCTCCCTTCTTGGGCGCGATATTCAGTGGGGCATTTGATGCAAATAGGAATTCCAAAGGAAACCTGGCCGGGTGAAAACCGGGTAGCGATAATTCCGGATACCGCCAAAAAATTGGTGGAGATGGGCGCCGACGTCATAATTGAAGCAGGGATGGGAGCTGGTTGCGGGTTTGAGGATAGTCAATACACCGATATCGGTGCTGTTGTGGCCACCGATAGAGAGAGCCTGCTCTCTGGCTCGGACCTGATACTTCGACTGCGTAAGCCGGACCTAGACGAGGTTGCTCAGCTGAAGAGTGGTTGTATTCACATAAGCTATCTCGACCCTTTCAACGAGCATGGGCTGGTTCAGGCTTTTAAGGCGGCAAACATTACGGCCATCAGCATGGAGATGATTCCCCGTACTACTCGTAGCCAGAAAATGGATGCGCTGAGCTCTCAGGCTAATCTGGCGGGCTATGTAATGGTGATGCTGGCGGCGCAGAAGTTACCACGGATTTTCCCGATGATGATGACCCCGGCTGGCACTTTGAAGCCGGCCAAAGTGTTTATTATTGGCGCTGGCGTCGCGGGTTTGCAGGCTATTGCTACCGCCAAACGGCTGGGCGCAAAGGTCACAGCATTCGATACGCGTCCGGTAGTTGCAGAGCAAGTGCAGTCGCTCGGCGCAAAATTTCTCGAGATTGACCTCGGCGAAATGGGGCAAACGGAAGGCGGCTACGCACTTGAATTGACGCCGGAGCAAATCCAAATTCAACGCGACGCCCAGAAGGCGACGATTGCCGAATCCGATGTGGTTATCACCACCGCACAGGTGTTTGGACGCAAGCCGCCGGTGATCGTCACACGAGATATGGTAGAGGGCATGGCGCCCGGTTCTGTCGTTGTCGACATGGCGGCTGAAACCGGTGGCAATGTCGAGGGATCGGTGCCCAATGAAACTGTGGTTATTAACGGCGTAACAGTGGTCGGACAGGGGAACTTGTCTAATTATGTCTGCCGCGATGCCAGCCAAATGTATTCCAGCAATTTATTTAACCTGGTAGAAGATAGCTGGGACCAGGAAAAGGGAGGGTTTCAAGTCGATTTTGAGCACGACATTCTTCCCGGGTGCATCATTACGCACGGCGGTGCCATCACCAACGAAACAATCAAAAATATTCTGGAAGGGGATGCGTGACATGGTACCTGTAGAGGTTTTCCTGACGTTCATACTGATGCTGACCATATTCCTCGGCTTCGAGCTGATCAATAAAGTACCAGCCACACTGCATACGCCGTTAATGTCCGGGGCTAATGCGATTTCTGGTATTACCGTTGTCGGGGCTATTAGCCTCGCGGGGAGCGGTGAACACGATCTTGCCAACTGGCTGGGTGCTGGTGCTGTAGCGCTGGCCACGGTCAACGTGGTTGGCGGTTACATGGTGACCGACCGCATGCTCGCGATGTTTAAGAAGAAGGAGCGCAAGAGCACATGAACACTCTCATTCAATTTGCTTATGTCCTGTCTGGCGCGTTGTTTATCCTTGGTTTAAAGAACCTGGGTTCGCCAGCTACCGCCCGCCGCGGCAACATGATTTCCTCAGCCGGGATGTTGCTGGCTATTATTGTTGCACTGCTCGATCAAGGTATCGTCGAGTATCAGTTTATTCTGCTCGGTATTGTTGTCGGTAGCGTGATCGGTGCGACTGTCGCACGCATGGTTGCCATGACCGCGATGCCCGAGATGGTAGCCCTGTTCAATGGCTTTGGCGGACTCGCCAGTTTGTTGGTTGGTTGGGCGGCGATAGCACCTCTGGCCGGCACCTTTACGCTGGTCACTATTGTTTTGTCGATTTTGATCGGCGGCCTGACGTTCACCGGAAGCTTGGTTGCCTATGGCAAGCTTAGCGAGGTTATCGGTGGCAAGCCCGTCATGTTCAAGGGGCAGCAGGTGGTCAACAGCCTCATCGTGCTGGGCGTTGTTGCCAGCGCTGTCATGTTCTGCCTCGAGCCTAATGGCCAGTGGTTGTACATCGTCATTGGGTTGGCGCTACTGTTTGGCGTGATGGCTGTCATTCCTATCGGCGGAGCTGATATGCCAGTGGTGATATCGTTGCTGAACAGTTACTCAGGTCTTGCGGCCTGTGCAGCGGGATTCGCCATAGGTAATAACATATTGATCGTGGCAGGATCGCTGGTAGGTGCCAGTGGCATTATTCTCACCCGGATCATGTGTAAGGCGATGAACCGTTCCCTGGCAAACGTACTATTTAGTGGTTTCGGCAGCGCCACCACCGACACGACAACGGTTGAAGGTGAAGTTAAACCCATTTCTGTTGAAGATGCGTACTACGTGCTGGAGGCGGCCTCTAATGTCGCCATTATCCCCGGCTATGGTATGGCTGTTGCTCAAGCTCAGCACGTGGTCAAAGAGTTGCAGGAGCTCCTGGAGAAAAATGGCTGCGAGGTAAACTTTGGAATCCACCCAGTTGCGGGGCGCATGCCCGGTCACATGAATGTGTTATTGGCAGAGGCGGATGTGTCTTACGACCTGCTCCTGGAGATGGACGATATCAACCCGCGTATGGAGAATGTCGACGTCTGTATTGTTATCGGTGCCAACGATGTAGTGAACCCTGCGGCCCGCGAATCTGAGACCAGCCCAATTTATGGTATGCCAATTATCAATGTGGACCACGCGCGCACCGTGTTCGTGTTGAAGCGCTCCATGGCCTCGGGTTTCGCAGGGATTGAGAACCCCTTGTTCTACAAGGACAACACGCGGATGCTCTTTGGTGATGCGAAGGAATCTATCAGTAGTTTGATACGGGAATTTGAATAGACCCGAGCCAAAACAGTCCGACCCACGAATATTAGAGGGGCTAACAGCCCCTCTAACCGCACTTAGAGTCGCCGCAGTTCAAGCAGGTCAAACAGCCGTCCATTAAAATGGTCGCCTTGGTGTGACACTTAGCGCACATTTGTGACTCGAGTGGGAATTCGCTGTCAGATGGCTCCGACGATCCAGAGACATTTTGTGCAGCTTCGTATTCTGCTCTTTTCTGATCCACCAGCTTCTGCTGATGCTCGTCCAGACCTTCGTCTATGATGAGGCCGATCATCTTCATATGGGCCTCGATATGATGGCCGATTTCCGCGACCAACGAAGGCATAAAACGACCACCCTTCTTGAAGTAGCCACCCTGGGGATCAAAAACCGCCTTCATTTCTTCAACGAGGAAGGTGACGTCACCGCCTTTTCGGAATACGGCGGACATAACTCGCGTGAGCGCGACCACCCACTGGAAATGATCCATGTTTTTTGAGTTGATGAAAACCTCAAAAGGGCGTCTCAGCTCGTGGTCGGTGCCCGGGTTGAGCACCATATCGTTGATCGTCATATACAGCGCGTGCTCAGACAGCGGCGTTTTGATTTTGTACGTCGAGCCGTGCAGCATTTCCGGACGATCGACATTTTCGTGCATGTGCACAATATTGTCCCGGACCTTTACCGCAGTTTCTTTGGCGGAGGCTTCGCTGTCCTCGGTGACAACTTTGTAACCGACGATTTCTTTATCTATTTTGACTGACATGATTCTTAACCTTATAAAATTTACAGCTTGCCGTAATAGCCTTCTTTGAGCGCGTCGAACAAGTTTGCTGCAGAGTGCGTCTCGCCGTCGTACTCGACCTCTTCATTACCCTTGAGGTCGACAGTAGAGCCATCGGCTAACGTGAATTGGTAGGTGGTATTTTCCAGATCCTGCTCCTTGACCAGCACACCCTGGAAGGCCTCTGGATTAAAGCGAAAAGTTGTACAGCCTTTCAGGCCTTGCTCGTGTGCGTACAGGTATATGTCTTTGAAATCTTCGTACGGATAATCCGTAGGCACGTTGGCTGTCTTGGAAATCGATGAGTCTATCCATCGCTGCGCGGCGGCCTGTACATCTACGTGCTGCTTTGGAGTCACCTCGTCGGCGCTGATGAAATAGTCGGGTAATTTCTCGCCGGCTTCTTTAGAAAGAGGCATCGCAGCTGGATTAATCAGCTGGCGGTAGGCCAGTAGCTCGTAGGAAAAGACATCGATTTTTTCTTTTGCTTTACGTCCCTCGCGAATCACATTTCTGGAGTAGTGATGGGCGAAGCTGGGTTCGATGCCGTTGCTGGCATTGTTCGCCAGGGACAGCGATATCGTTCCTGTTGGGGCTATAGAGCTGTGGTGGGTGAACCGGCAGCCGTGCTCAGCCATATCCTCGATCAACTCGCTGTCGACACTGGCGATTTGCTGCATATACCTGCTGAACCGTGATAACAGGACCTTACCGGTGATTTCATCGCCAACTTTTATGCCGCTGTCTTTCATTTCCGGCCGCTGGCGCATCATTTTCTCGGTGACCTCGTACACCTCATCCATGATAGGCGCCGGTCCCTTCTCCTTGGCAAGCTCAACACCGGCCTTCCACCCTGTTACCGCAAGCTCCCTGCTGACGCGCTCGGTGAATTCCAGGGATTTTTCGTCGCCGTATTGCATCTTCAGTAGAGCGAGTGTGGAGCCGAGGCCAAGAAAGCCCATGCCGTGGCGTCGTTTGTGCATTATTTCGTGACGCTGCTGCTCCAGCGGCAAACCGTTGATTTCCACAACATTGTCGAGCATTCGGGTGAACACTGCGACGACCTCTCGAAACTCTTTCCAATCAAAGGCGGCCTCATCGGTGAAAGCTTGATGCACAAATGCTGTCAGGTTAACCGAGCCAAGCAAGCAGGAGCCATAAGGAGGAAGGGGTTGTTCTCCGCAGGGGTTGGTCGCGCGTATCTCCTCGCAAAACCAGTTGTTGTTTTGCTCATTGACCCGGTCGATTAGAATAAAACCAGGTTCCGCAAAGTCATAGGTCGACGCCATGATGACGTTCCAAAGTTTGCGTGCGCGCATGGTTTTGTAGACTTTACAGGCCACGAAACCCGCGTCGTTTCGCAGGTAGTCAGCGCCGGCCGGTGTATCGCGCCATATCACCTGTTTCGGATCTTTTAGATTTACACTTTCTGATTCTGCCTCGTTCATGGGGTAAGCAAGCGCCCACTCACCGTCTTCTTTTACGGCTGCCATAAAGTCGTTTGTGATCAATAGTGACAGGTTGAACTGACGCAAGCGGCCATCCTCGCGCTTGGCCCGGATAAACTCAATGACATCGGGGTGACCGATATCGAACGTAGCCATTTGTGCGCCTCGGCGACCTCCAGCCGACGACACCGTGAAACACATCTTGTCGTAGATATCCATAAAGGACAGCGGCCCCGACGTGTAGGCGCCAGCGCCCGATACATAGGCGCCTTTGGGGCGTAGAGTGGAGAATTCATAGCCGATGCCGCAGCCAGCTTTGAGAGTCAGGCCCGCTTCCAGATTTTTATTCAGTATGCCAATCATGGAGTCTGGGATGGTCCCCGACACGGTGCAATTGATGGTTGAGGTTGCCGGTTTGTGTTCCAGCGCACCGGCGTTGGAGGTGATTCTTCCTGCGGGAATGGCACCTCGACGCAGTGCCCACAAAAAGCGCTCAAACCAGTGATCTCTTTGATCTTCCTGTTCTACGTCGGCCAGGGCGCGTGCGACTCGTTGGTAAGTTGAATCGATATCGGCGTCTATCGCGTTACCCGCCTTGTCTTTGAGTCTGTATTTTTTATCCCAGATATCGATAGATGCTTCTTGGAAAACAATATCTTGATCGGCCACATGGGACGTCGCGAGCTCTAAACGGGTCATATACTTGTCCTGAACTGCTATTTTTATTAGAGGTTTGCTGGGAAATTGATTCAAAAGTGTAACACAAGATGTTGTGTTTACTAGGTTTTCTTTGACTATATATCGACAAATCATGTCTTTTTAGCTACAAGTCAATATTGGCCCTCTTGTCAAAAACTGGCCTATGTGAATGATTTTTTTGGGGTTTATTGCGCTGGGTCAATACGCTGCATCTACCTATGATTCATGCTCTGCATGTCAGTCAATAGAGCGTGCATGTGAGGTGCCATGATGCAGTCGAAAAAGAGAAAATACCCGATAGAGCATCCAGCTAGCGAGCCAGCTACAGAGTCTACAGATCTTGTCGAGGAAAGGTCGCAAGTGATGCACACGCTCTATCGGGAGCATAAGTATATTGAGACGCTGCTGGTTGTGGTGGCCAGCCAGCTAGACGATATTGAAAGAGATGAGGAATTAGACCCGTACATCGTCTATGAGGCAATTGACTATCTGACCCGATACCCCGATCGATTTCACCACCCACGTGAAGACCTCGTCTATCAGCGTGCTGTCGAGCGCAGCGAAATTCTGCTAGACGACGTCGATACCCTGCAACACGAGCACGACGCCCTGGGGAAGGCCGGCAAAAATCTGCTGAAAATACTGACCGATGTGGTAGCCGATGTGAGGCCGATGCTCGCAGTGGTATCTCCCGGGCGGGAGTATGTTCAAACGCTCCGGCGTCACATGGAAGTGGAGGAGGCGCTGGTGTTTCCGAAAATTGAGCAAGCCCTCGACGCAAATGATTGGGAGGAGTTGCTCCAGGAGGAGTTACTCGAGCCCGTGGCCGACCCATTATTTGGGCCAGTTATTTCCCGGGAGTATCAAAAGATAGCCCGGAGTGTTCGGCGTAATCTACGCGATGGGGCGGAAAATCTGTTGTTCACCGAATGGTTAGGCGCTGCAGGTGTGCTTGAGGCGGTCGATGTCGTCTCCCTGGGTTGGGATAATAGCCGCGCCCTGGCAAGCCAACATTTTCGCCAAAACATCAATGAAAACAGCGAGATACTACGCAATACGGGGGCCAACATTGGTGGTTGGTTGACTGCGCCCGTGCGCTGCGCAATAGCCAACACACGGAACACATTCGGTTTTTGTGGTGGCGTTGTAAAGATTGGCCGCGAGGTAAGCGAGGATTTAGGGGCTGTCTGGGATAATGTCATAAATAGGAAGAAGAACCTTCGTTAGACGGGGACTATTTACACCTGATATCGTCTAGAGGGCCCGCCATATGGGACTTATTACCAAAAATTTGCCGTCAACGTATGGTAGTCTGCGGCGCGTTAACCTAGCGCTTTAGCGTTGAACCATTGCCCTTCGCTCTTTCGTTGGGCAGTCACTTGTAATTATGGAGACTAAACATGTCAAAGAATCCACGTGCCGCCATGTGGCTCGCTATTTCGGCCGCTATCCCCGTGCTGATGGCAAGCTACTCGGCCCAAGCCCAGCTGATGCTGGAAGAAATTGTGGTTACCGCTCAAAAGCGGGTTGAGAGCCTTTCCGATGTCCCTATTTCTGTCAACGTAGTTGGCGCTGAGAAAATGGCCGAATCGGGTATTACCAACCTTAATGACCTGGCGGATTTTGTACCCAACCTGAGTATGAACCAGACTGGTATTGGTACCAGCATTACTGTCCGCGGGATTAGTTCCGGTATCAACCCGGCTTTCGAGCAATCTGTGGGTATGTATGTCGATGATATTTACTATGGCCGTGCGCAGCTGGCCCGGGTACCTTACCTGGATATGTCGCGAGTAGAAGTACTACGCGGCCCCCAGCCTATCTTGTTCGGAAAGAACGCTATTGCCGGTGCTATTGCTATGCATACCAAGAGTGCTAGTACCGATGGCGTTGAAGGTTATGTTTCCGCCGATTACAACTTTGACGAGGAAGGCTATGACGTCAATGGTGCGATTAACTTGCCAGTAAGCGATACCTTTGCTATTCGCCTGGCCGCGCTTAAGCGTGACCAAGATGGCTATTATGAAAATACCTTTTTGGGCAGGGATGAGTCAGCGCTGGACCACCAGGTACTGCGAGCCAATTTTTCCTGGGATATCAGCGACAATTTTTCGGCTGACTTAAAAGTAGAAAACGCTGAGTTTGATACCGAAGGTCGTTTCCTCGAAATTATCAATCCTGTTGAGATTGGCGGTTCCCCCTCCTTCGCGACTGCCCTTTCCGCGATTACCGGCGGTGCAGTGACACTCGATACCGAGCAGGACTTCAAACGTCAGTCAAATGGCGATGCCGAAGAAACGGAAGTTGATAACATCACACTTAAGCTTGATTATGGTTTGGGCGATCATACACTTACGGCCATCACTGGCTCGGTCAAATATGACTATTTCCAGCAGTGTGATTGTGACTTCATCAGCGGCATATTGATCGATACCGCGGGCTACGAAATTTTTGAACAGTTCAGTCAGGAAATCAGATTGACCTCACCGGGTGGCGAAACCGTCGACTATATTGTTGGTGCCTTCTACCAGGACTACGATGTGGCAGTTGATGACATTACCATCGTACCTGTTGGTAGCTTGTTGGGTGGACTGAGCGCCGCGCTTCCAGGTACTGGTGCACGCCGGGCCTACGAAACGGATAGCGAACTCTGGTCGGTGTTTGGCCAGATCACCTGGAACATCAGCGACACACTCAGACTTAATCTTGGCGGTCGTTATACCGATGAAGAGAAATCTGGATCGCGTTCAATTGAGATCGTAGATATCGTGGATGAGAGTCCAGTGCGGGATGTAGCCGGCCAGCCGATTACCACTAGCCCTGCCGCCCCCTTCGTCTATGGTTTGGGTTTCGCTATCGATAATGAACAGTTCAATGCCAGTGGCTTGAGCGGTTGCGGTGGCGTTTCAGATGCAACAGGACACGACCTGAGTTGCTCTCGTAGCGAGTCTGCATTTACGCCCATGGTCAATCTCCAGTGGGATGCCTCCGATTCGGCAATGGTTTACGCAACTTACACAGAGGGCTTCAAGTCTGGTGGGTTCGATACTCGAGCCAACAACAGCGGATCTTTTGAGTTTGATGAGGAAGAGGCCACCGCTTATGAGTTGGGCGCGAAAATGAGCCTGCTCGACGGTGCCGCAGAACTAAATGTGGCGCTTTACCGTACTGAGTACACTGGACTTCAGACCAGCCAGTTCGATGGTATTCTGGGCTTCAACGTCACCAACGCTGGTGACGCAACGACTCAGGGCCTTGAGCTGGACGGACGCTGGCAGCTTACCGAGAACCTGATGCTGACGGGTTCCGCTGGATACCTCGACTTCGAGTACACTAAGTTTCCGAACTCCCAGTGTTACTTTGGCGAGACTTCAGACTATGCCGACGGCCCGCTTGAAGGACTCTGCGACAGAGGCGGCGATGTTCGAGAATTCACCCCTGAAGTCACCATGAACATCGGCGGCGAGTACTTTATCGCTATCGGCGACAGTATGGAGCTGACAATTGGCCTGGATGTGTCATACAGCGATGAGTACTTTGTTTCGCCGACACTCGATCCCAATCTTGTTCAGGACTCGTACACCAAGCTGAATGCCCGGATTGCTCTGGAATCTACCGAGGGCACGTGGTCGGTGGCTTTACTGGCTGACAACATTACCGACGAAGAAATATTGACCTTCGGTAATCAGGCGCCGGTATCTACCACGCTATCCAGCACGTTCAACACCGCTGTCGGTGCACCTGGT
>JBLHKV010000023.1:0-23466 GCA_047618115.1 Halieaceae bacterium
TGTCCGGTATGCAAGAAATGCCCGCGATGGACCACAGTATGCACGATATGTCCGGTATGCAAGAAATGCCCGCGATGGACCACAGTATGCACGATATGTCCGGTATGCAAGAAATGCCCGCGATGGACCACAGTATGCACGATATGTCCGGTATGCAAGAAATGCCCGCGATGGACCACAGTATGCACGATATGTCCGGTATGCAAGAAATGCCCGCGATGGATCATAGTAAGCACCAGATGGGCGGAATGCAGACGATTGATAAAAACACAATACATGAGAAAAATCACCGCGACCAATCAGAAACATTAGGTAGAGCAGGGTTCGGCTCTACGCGTGAAATAACACATGGCCCTAGTGAAGCTGGTCCACACATTGATATGCGTGCTGAAAGCCCTCAGAGTGGATTAAATGATCCTGGTATTGGTTTGCGAAATCATATGCAGCGCTATGGAAGAAAGGTGCTTACCTACTCAGACATAAAAAACCTTTATCCGACCTCTGACCCTCGAGAACCCACCCGAGAAATTGAGCTACATCTAACCGGCAATATGAGTCGCTATATGTGGTCGATGAACGGCATTAAATTTTCAGATGCAGAACCGTTACAGCTGAAATACGGTGAACGTGTCCGTATCACCCTAGTGAACGACACTATGATGAGCCATCCTATGCATTTGCATGGGATGTGGAGCGAACTGGAAACCGGTGACCCGAATTACATTCCTCGTAAGCATACGGTTATCGTCCAACCCGGATCAAAAATCAGCTATTTAGTCACTGCCGACGCTCTTGGGCGTTGGGCTTATCACTGCCATTTGGTGTACCACATGCCCGGTATGTTCCGCGAAGTACGAGTAAGCTAAGGAGAATAAATTAATGAAACTATTTGAAAAACGATTATCTAGATTTAAAAGAGAATTTTTTTCATTCGCTCTTATCGTACCTGTGCTATTAGGCTCTGTCACCCCGGCATTAGCTGGCGGTAACGATGATCCCTTATTAACGATGGTGATGATCGATCAGTTAGAAGCACGTGACGCAGATGAGCCCACACCGTGGGTCTTAAATGGGCAGGCTTGGGTTGGTAAAGATTTAAAAAAACTGTGGTTCAAAGCCGAAGTGGAAAACGCTGATGGTGAGATAGAAGAAGCGGAAGTACAGGCTCTCTACAGTCAAGCAATTGCTCCGTTTTGGGATTTTCAGTTTGGGTTACGGCAGGACTTTCAGCCAAATGCGAATCGAACTTGGGGAGTCATTGGCTTACAAGGTCTCGCGCCCTATTTCTTTGAAATCGACACTGCATTGTTTATCGGTGAAAGCGGGCACACTGCATTACGATTAAACGTCGAATATGAGCTGCTCTTTACTCAGCGACTAATTTTAACACCCGAAATCGGAGTTAACTTCTATGGAGAAAGTGACGTGGAGTTTGGTGTAGGTTCGGGCTTGTCTGATGTAGAGGCCGGCCTTCGACTACGCTATGAAATTCGTCGAGAATTCGCACCCTATATTGGTGTTAACTGGAATAAAAGTTTCGGTAACACCGCCGACTTTGCGCGTAACGAAGGCAAAGACACCGAAGATCTTCAATGGGTAATAGGCGTCCGGGCATGGTTTTAATCAAACTCATTTCAACAATCAACTAAATAACAAACCAATATGGGGATTTATCAATGAAAAATATACAAGCGACTATCTACCTTCTGCTAACAAGCTTTTTTATTATGTCATCCGCACAAGCACACGACCCTTCTGAACACATGAAGAAAAATGAGGCGCCTAAATGTGAGACGATGAAAACCATGGATCATTCAAAAATGAATGCGAGTGACCCCATCATGATGGCAATGACGAAAAAGTGTATGACTCAAGCTCAAGCGAACAAAGAAGAGCTGGATATGGACCACAGCAAGATGGAGATGGACCACAGCAATATGGAGATGGACCACAGCAAGATGGGTATGGATCATGGCAATATGAAGATGGACCACAGCAAGATGGGTATGGATCATGGCAACATGAAGATGGACCATAGCAACATGAAAGGTAAAGTAAAAGAATCAACTCAAAAAGCAGCAGATGACCATAATGACCATGATTAAATAATTCCTTTCTGCCTGACAAAAGAGGAAAAGAACCTTAAATTTTAGATTTAAGAGGATGAATTATGAAAGTTATAAAAATACTTTTTTTATTGGCTACATTAGGTATTACTGCCATTTCAGTAATAATTTATTCTGGGGTTGTTGATGTCGCTGCTGATGAGCCACACGGCAAATTTGTTTATTGGCTATTGGAGCAGACTAGAGAAAACTCAATTGCAAAAGCTTCAGCAAATATTACAGTGCCAGATTTAAGCGATTTTGAGCTATTACTAAGCGGTGGTGCTGACTATGGGTTTATGTGTGCTAGCTGTCATTTGGCACCCAGTCAAAAAGAAAGCGATATGAGTTTAGGCTTATATCCTGCTCCACCAAATTTGAGCATTACAGATGAAGAGCATATAAAACACGGCGGAAGTAATGAATTTGCACAGGCTAGAAATTTTTGGATTATAAAGCACGGTATAAAAGCATCCGGCATGCCTGCATGGGGAAAAACGCATGATGATCAACGTATTTGGGCAATGGTCGCGTTTCTCGAACGTCTACCCGCATTGACACCTGAGCAGTATCAAATATTAACGGCAATAGATTGATGGTAACCATAAATAGAATTTAATACAATTAGAGGCTCGACGAGGAGGATTTATCCATGTCAGATACTAAACTGGACAAAATAGACATAAATATACTTGCGCAGCTCCAGCGTAATGGTCGGATTACGAATACCAACCTCGCAGAGGCAGTCGCGCTCTCTGCCAGCCCCTGTCTGACACGTATGAAACGTCTGGAAAAACTCGGGTATATCGTCAGTTACCATGCCTATATTGCTATGGAGAAACTCGGCGAAACCTGTATGATTTTTACTGAGGTAACACTAGGCGACCATCACCGTGAGGAGTTTCTTCGATTCGAGAAAAATATCAGCACCATAGACGAAGTCATTGAGTGCCACCTCGTCAGCGGCGGTTATGACTACTTACTAAAATTTGTAACCCGAGGAATCGCTCATTACCAGGAACTGATGGAAGAAGTTCTGGAAAAGGAGTTCGGTATCGAAAAATATTTCAGCTATGTTGTACTGAAGTCACCCGTGGTGAGACGGCACTACCCGCTCCAGTCACTATTCAAAATAGATCACTGAAACAACTCACTGCCGGATGGCCTGCAATATAACAGGAGCCTTTACATTTCAATTTCCTATCGGTCTGAACTGCAGCGACGATTCAAGAGCACTATTCCAGATCTTGAATTTCACGTTTGTTCAGAACAGGGAGACCCCGCGGAGGTTGAGTACCTGATCATCTGGGTGCTGCCCGAGAACTTTCTGGCGATGTTTCCCAAGCTGCGCGTGATTTTCTCTATTGGTGCAGGTGTCGATCAATTCGATATCTCTGAAATTCCTGAGGCCGTGAAAGTTGTCAGAATGCTTGACCCTGGTATTGCTGACTGCGTGGCAAAATATGTGACGCTGGCTACACTGACACTGCATCGCAGAATACCTCAGTGCCTGTAGGAACAACGCGCTCTTTCATGGAACCCGAAGTCCTCCGTCCCGGCGCACAAGAGCCAGATAGGCCTGGTGCACATGGGTCGAGACGAGCATTTGTGCGAACAGGGCCTGCTGGAGGCCCTTGACAGCGGTCAGTTACAGGTGGCAACGCTCGATGTAATGCAAAACGAGCCTTCCGCTGAAAATTAGCCTCTTCTGACTACACCCCGCCATAATCATGACGCCTCACATCGCAGGCACAACGCAAACTGACACGGGAGGCACAGCCTTGCTGGAGAATGTACTTCGCCATTGCACAGGAGAGGCAATGAGAGGCAATGAGAGGCGAAATTAATCGTGTCAGGGGCTACTGAATAGACTAACTTTGTGTATCGGGCTCGCCGAAACGCACGACGGTTACGCCCGGCTGCAACTGTCTCAAGGACGGCATCACCAGCACACAATTATCGTAGGGGGTTTTAATCTCCTTACTGCCATCCCAGCCGACAACGGTACCGGCGACCGGGAGGCATTCAAGTCCCTTGAAATCAGCGGTGAACCGAAAATTCATACTCGTGGCAACCACGGCATCCGTGATACGAATAGTACAGGGTTGAGGCGCATTTTCCTGCCACCAGCGTTCAGGAAGGTCAGCCTGGTCAATAACACCGGACTGTGTTAAAAAGCGGGCCGTGCAAGCCCTGGCCATCAAGACTGCACGCTTTTCCCAGTGCTGACCACACTCAACCAAAAGCGCATTTTGTGTCTGTTTTTTATCCCCAAACGGTCCGTAGTCCCGCAATCGACAGCCCTCGGCATGCCCCTTATCAACAATGACATTTCCTGGCAGACGAACACGATGGGCAAAGTCGATACCTTTTTGCAAAGGGCCTGATAACAGCAGCCCCTCACTGCGCTCATGCATTGAGTGAATGTCCAATAACTGATCCACAGTATCTATAACCGGACGAAGTTCCCGAGCCCGGCGCAACTCTACAGAATCAAGGGACAAATCATCCAACACAGCTGAGGCCCACACACGGTTCAGGTCTTGATCCACGAAACGGGACCGGTCAGGTTTTGCCGGATCAAAGCTTTGATAGGCTGCTACATTAGCAAAGGATAGTGTCAGTTTTCCACGGCGAAGATGCAGGCCAAGGTCGATCAATTCCTTTACGACGATTGCACCACACACCTCGTTCCCGTGCGTGAGACTATTAATCATTACATGCGGGCCTGGCGAACCACTATTAAAGCGGTATAGGTAAGGAACGCCTGAATTCCCCGCACTGTAAGCAGAGATATCAGGAAAATCGATCTCAATAGGGTAAGAATCCATATTACCTCGCCTGTGCTCCTGCGCAGCCACTAGAGCTCGCCTTGGCACATATATTTAATATGCATATAGTCCTCGATACCATAGTGAGAGCCCTCGCGGCCATAACCTGAATCCTTGATACCACGCACTGGGGCCCAGGGGCTAGAAGCAGACCCCACATTAATGCCGATGATACCTGCTTCCAGTCTGCCAGATACTCGTGACACTCTACTTTCATGATTACTCGGTTCATCTCCAAAAGTCAAAGCGCGAAATTGACACCCATCAGGAACTGCACATTGCCCCTGTGTTCGCCTTCAGCGCGCGCGAAGTCGGCGGTTTTCCCGTAGGGCCTCCTCCAGATTATCCCGATATAAGGGGAGAATAATGGTGAGACCTCGTAGGCTAGGCGCATTGCAAGCTCCAACTCAGATAAGCCTGAACCGATACCGGTTTGTATATCATCTTCGCTATAGGAATTTACTTTGGCCTCTGGCGTCAGTAGCAAGGAGGGCGTGATCTGGAAGCCGCGCTCCACTTCCAGACGTAATCCTAATCTACCGCCGCTTCCCACGAACAGTGCGCTTCCTGCTTCCAGTTCAAACGGCGCATCCCAAGAAACGCCGAGTAAAAACCAGTCCCGGCTGGAACTGGGCTGGAGATCGCCACGCCAGCCCAGATTGACGCCTACTTTCGATGAAAGAGCCTTTGTGTAGTGAGCCCGCAGTTCGTGCCCCGCCAGTCCATCGCTAGTGCGCTCTCCCTCGGATACCAGATTAAATTGGTGTGTATCAGTGCCCATTGAGAAGTTGGCCGACCAGGCCGTCGACTCATCCTCTGTGTGATATTCCAGTTCATCAAAGGACAGGGAGGCCTGGACTCCATTATTGAGTTCTGCAGAGTAGCTTTGTACTGCTGTCAGGAGTAACAGTGCGGTGGTCAGTGCGATTCTTATGATAGTGCCTGCAATATTAGTGAAAAAATTGTGTAGTCCTTGATCTCAAGAAAGTCTCTGTCGAAGTTCTGCATCAGTGTGCCCCGGTCGCTAGATCCATCGGATCGGACACATTGAGATGATAGAAATAACGTTCCCTGACGTAGTCAAGTACCATCAGCAGGATGACCAAGCCGCGCATGACATCGATGGATGCAATACGTTTTTTTGGTCACTGTCTCCGATGGCGTGAGAGCCCTATCAGAGGTGTCAGATTCCGCAGTTGAAAGATTCATCAGACTAACCCCCATTCGTATTCAGTATTTATGTTATATCAAAATATTAGCTTACTATTGGCCGAGCACAAAATCTGCCGTTTGCTATGGTGAGATCGAGTTATTTTGCTTTACTGGGCAGGAGCGCGACATTAATTGCTCTCTACTACTGCTATGTTATAGGTCTGGAAATGGCGGGTGACTCACGCAAGCTCACCCTGGCACATATATTTAATATGCATATAGTCTTCAATACCATAGTGCGAGCCCTCGCGGCCATAACCAGAAGCCTTGGTACCTCCCACCGGGGCCCAGGGGCTAGCGGCAGCCCCCACATTTATACCGATGATCCCTGCTTCCAGTATGCCAGATACTCGTTCCACTCTTTTCATGTCAGTGGTATAAAAATAGGATGCTAGTCCATAGGAAGTATTATTAGCCTGAGCAATAACCGCATCTTCATCTTCAAAGCGAATTAGCGGCATAACAGGACCGAAGGTTTCCTCACTAAAGATAACCATATCCTCAGTTGCATCGCCCAGTATTGTTGGGGCATAAAAGTTTGTCCCATGTGCAATTTCATTTTGAACTCGCTTTCCACCGGCGAGCACTTTTGCGCCCTTTGTTATAGCGTCCTGTACATGACGATCTATTTTTGCGATAGCGCGCTCGTTAATCATTGGGCCAATTGTAGAATCTTCGATGCTAGCGGGACCTACTTTGAGAACTTCAACGCGATCAATCATTTTTTGAGCAAAAGCATCGTAAATATCGCTATGAACGAAAATACGGTTAGGACTGACACATGTTTGGCCGCTGGCGCGGAACTTGCCGAGCATCAAACCATCTGCTGCTGCATCCAAATCAGCATCTTCAAATACGATAAAGGGCGCATTTCCACCTAATTCAAGCGACAGTTTTTTGAGTGTTTCAGCTGATTCCCGGGCAATATATTTCCCCACTGCAGTAGAGCCAGTAAAGGTTATTTTCCGAACGAGTGGATCCTTTAACCAAACCTTGACAACTTCAGGGGTGTTATCGCGAGATGCTGAAATGATATTCACGACACCCGGAGGGGCACCTGCTTCGTCAAGAAGCTTAACAAGAGCTAAAGCACATAATGGTGTGTCTTCAGAAGGTTTGGCAACTATAGTGCAACCAGCTGCCAGAGCAGGGGCAATCTTGCGAGCAATCATTGCCATAGGAAAGTTCCAAGGTGTGATAGCCGCTACAACGCCGACAGGTTCTTTGACGATCATTTGTTTTTTACCGGGCATGATCGATGGCAAGATTTCGCCAGACGTACGAACCGCTTCTTCAGCATAGAATTCTACGTAGTCGGCACTGTAATCAACTTCACCAATTGCTTCGGCCAGAGGCTTACCCTGTTCAAGACTCATTAACCGACCTAAGTCTTCGCGGTGCTCCACAATAAGAGTATGCCAACGCTTAAGCAGTTTGGCTCTTTGTGTAGTCGTGACCACACGCCATTTGGGAAACGCACTGTATGCGGCATCAACCGCTTTCTGTGCATCGGCACTACCGCTGTCCGCAGTGTTAGCAAAATTTTCACCAGTTGCAGGGTTAGCCACAGCAAAGATTGAAGATGATTCTGCATCACACCATTCGCCATTAATAAAGTTTTTATTACAAATCAAATCTTTTCGGTTTAGGTTCAATAAAGTACTGAATGTCATTAGTTAGGCTCCATTAGAAATAAGTTTGGCGATTATTTCGCCCATTTCGGTAGTTGAAGCATGACCACCCAAATCAGCAGTATAAGGGCCCGTTTGCAGAACAGTCTCGATAGCTTCAACAATGGCGTCGTGGGCTTTGCGGGCAGGGCCCTGACTTTGACCAAGAAAATCAAGCATCAGAGCACCAGACCAAATCATTCCAACTGGGTTGGCAATATTTTGTCCAGATATATCTGGAGCTGAACCATGTACCGGTTCAAATAATGAGGGAAATTTTCGCGTTGGATTTACGTTGGCAGAAGGCGCCAGGCCGATAGTGCCGGTGCAAGCTGGCCCTAGATCAGACAGAATATCACCGAACAGATTAGTCGCAACCACCACATCAAATCTCGCTGGCTGCATGACAAAACGGGCACACAGAATATCGATATGCTGCTTATCAAATTCAACGTCAGGGTAAGATTCGGCTACCACCAAGGCACGCCCGTCCCACCAGGGCATACTAATAGCCATGCCATTGCTTTTGGTGGCAACGGTGATTTTTTTGCGTGGACGCTGTCTGGCGAGGTCAAAGGCGAACTTGAGCACTCTGTCCGCCCCAACGCGGGTAAAAACTGATTGCTGCATAACTACCTCGCGATCGGTACCCTCAAACATCACACCCCCGACCGACGAGTACTCTCCCTCTGTATTTTCCCTGACAATCATAATATCGATATCGTCCGAGCCAAGAGTCGACAGCGCGCTACTCACACCTTTAAAAGTCCGGGCTGGCCGCATATTAATATACTGATCGAATTCCCGTCGCATTCGCAACAGGGAGCCCCACAGTGAGATATGATCGGGAACCGTATCCGGCCAGCCCACCGCGCCGAAATAGATCGCATCTATACCTGCAAGCTGCTCTTTCCAGTCATCGGGCATCATTTGACCATGCGTGGTGTAGTAAGTACAGGACGCCCACTCGATAACCGTATAATCGAGAGTAAATCCAAAGCGCTCCGCGGCTGCATCAAGCACACGTAGCCCCTCGGGCATGACTTCCACACCAATACCGTCACCGGGGATGACCGCAATCTTGTATGTGATTTCGCTCATCGTTACGCTACCGTCTTTCTAATGTCAGATTGTTCAAGTAACTGGTTTAAGGTCTTGTTTAGACGCTCGAACAGAAAATCAAAGTCGCTCTCGGTAAAACAGAGTGCAGGGGCAAAGCCGAGAATATTGTCTGTGAAAGCCCTGAAAATAATGCCGTTGTCGTAGGCGGTCCTGCCTAAGCGTTCACTCAGTTGCAGGGAGGGATCAAATTGTTGCTTTGTCTCCTTGTCTGCCACCAGTTCAAGTGCCCCCAGTAGCCCGCGGGAGCGAGCGTCGCCCACCAGCGGATGGTCAAGCATTTGTTGCAGGTGCTGCGAAAAACAAGAGGATACCTTCTTGCCATTACTGATTAACCCACCCTCAGTATACAGGCGCAGTACTTCCAAACCGATGGCCGCGCTGACGGGGTGGGCAGAGTAGGTCTGCCCATGGCCCAGCGGAGCATGTGCCTGAGTACCGTCGGCAATGCCGCTATAAACTTCTTCGGAAATCATCACAGCACCCATTGGCGCATACCCAGAGGTGAGTCCTTTGGCCACCGTCATCAGATCAGGTTCGACACCTTCATCGTCACACGCAAACATTGGGCCCGTTCGACCAAATCCAGTGATCACCTCGTCTACCATGAGGAGAATACCGAGGCGCTTGCAGGCATCGGCGATGGCTTTCAACCACCCTACCGGGGGAATCAATACACCGCCGGAACCAATAATCGGTTCACAGAAGAATGCGGCGACATTATCCGCGCCTAATTCAGACACTTTGTCTTCTAGGCTTTTTACGGATGCGGCAATCAGTGCCTCCGGCTCATCACCCACAGGACTGCGGTAAGCATAAACACAGGGAATATGGTGCTGATTAGCGTTGGGCACATCGAAGTTGGTATGAAATAAGGGAAGTCCGGTAAGGCCAGAACCAAGGGAAGATGAACCGTGAAATCCACGTTGCTGCGCTATAAACTGTTTCTTCTGCGGGTTTCCTGTGGAGTTGTGATAGTGAATGATATAACGAATCGCCGCATCGACGGCGTCAGAGCCACCGAGGCTAAAGTACACATGCCGCAGAGAGTTGGGCGCGAGCTCTATTAACCTGGCCGCAAGTTCAATCGCCGGTTCAGAACCAAAACTGAAGTAACCAGTAGCGTAAGGTAAGCGGCGCATCTGCTCCTGAGCTACCTCGACAATACTCTCCTGGCCGTATCCCACATTGCAGCACCAGAGGCCGGCAAACGCATCGAGTAACTTGTTGCCATCGGCATCCCACAGCCAGGCGCCCTTGCCGGACTCGAGAATAGTCACGCCCTTTTGTTCGTGCGCCCTTAAATTGGTAACCGGATGTATCAAGTGCTGTCGGTCAAGCTTCCTTAATAAGGATTCTGTCATGGCGAGTACTCATTTGTATTGTTCTTGCCACCCGCTTGCGAAGGAGGATTCCGTTTCTGCTGGCAATAGCAACAGGAGTTTTTTCTTCCTACTATAATACGGTCAAGAGTGAAGTCGGTGCTGTTGTAGCCGCCTCTGATATAGAGTAGTCATACCGTTTTTGTACCGATTATGGCATTTTCTGCCGACTATTCTCCCTCCGAGAATCAGCGCGACCATGTTGTATCTAGGCGGCATACTCTGCTGATTGACTCCTAAAAATCATCTGTGCTGCGGTGTATTACAGATGAAATTGGTGATATCTTTCGAATCAGCTATGTTGTAATAATTCTCCTAACAAAATCTACAACGAAGGTATAAATACCATGACTACTTTTAGTCCCAAATACATAACATTTGACTGCTATGGAACACTTACTCGGTTTTATATGGCCGACATGGCCAGGGTGATGTTCGCCGACAGGGTGCCCGCGGAAAGAATGGAGGCATTCGTGAAGGACTTCGGTTCCTACCGACTAGACGAGGTGCTCGGTTCTTGGAAGCCCTACAACGAGGTTATTCGCCAGTCAGTCATTCGCAGTTGCAATCGCTGGAGCATCGAATACCGCGATCAGGACTCAATCGATATCTACGAGGCCGTGCCGACCTGGGGGCCTCATGCCGATGTCGCAGAGCCTCTCACCCGCATCGCCAAGGAGTTCCCGCTAGTCATTCTCTCCAATGCCGCGGACGACCAGATTCAGTCAAATGTGGACAAGTTGATTGCTCCTTTCCATGCAGTTTATACAGCTCAGCAGGCCCAAGCCTACAAACCAAGGCTGCAGGCTTTTGAGTACATGTTGGATAATCTCGGATGTGCCCCAGAGGACATTCTTCACGTGTCATCAAGCCTGCGCTATGACCTGATGTCGGCACACGATATAGGTATCAAAAACACGGTCTTCGTCGATCGCGGGCATGGGCCCTCCAGTTCGTACTACAATTACAAAGTGATCAAGGATATTAGCGGGTTGCCGGGACTGGTTGGCCTCTAACAATAAGCATAGACTCTATGACTAGTTTACATTCTTACTGGCTCGACAGCGCCCCCACCTTCTCCCAAGCGGAACGGGATGGACCGGAGGGGCGTGCCGATGTTGCAATTATTGGTGGGGGCCTCACCGGACTGTCGGCAGCTCTCTCGCTGGCTAGGGCTGGTGCGACTGTGAGTTTATTTGAAGCCGGAGATGTTGTCGGGGAGGCCTCTGGCCGCAACGGAGGGCAATGCAATAATGGCACCCTTCAGGATTATGTCGCCCTCTGCAAGAGTATCGGAACAGAACGCGCCTCAGCTTACTACAGGGCCTTCGATGCCGCCGTTGATACCGTGGAAAACCTCGCAGAAAGCGAGAACATCGACTGTGATTTCATCCGAACGGGAAAGCTGAAACTCGCGGCAAAGCTATCTCACTATGATGGTCTGGCTAGAACTTTCGATGCATTGCGCCACCAGATCGACCCGAGCGTAAAGCTACTAAATGCGGAAGAAGTCAGACAGGAAGTTGATTCCTCTTCCTTCCACGGCGGTCTACTGCTTCCCCGAAGCGCCCAGCTTCACGTGGGGAAACTCGGTGTGGGTCTGGCGGAGCGAGCAGCAACGGCGGGTGCCAGGATCTTCCAATCTACGCCCGTCACCGGTATCACCCGATCAACAGGAGGCTGGAAACTCTCGATGCCTGCCGGCGAGCTCGAAGCCGACCAGGTGTTTCTCGCCACCGGCGGCAGCGGGCCCGGACCCTTTGGATGGTTCCGCCGGCGAATTATCCCTGTGGGCAGCTTCATTGTTGTAACGGAACCCCTGGCCCCCCAGCAAATTGACTCACTGCTACCGAAGTGCCGCTCCTATGTAACGAGCAAAAATATAGGTAACTATTTCAGGCGTACACCGGACAATCGCCTTCTCTTTGGCGGCAGGGCTAGGTTTGCTGTGTCAAACCCCCGCTCTGACGTAAAAAGCGGAGAGGTCCTGCGGACCGCCCTGTGTTCCATGTTCCCCTCCTTGGCGGATATCCGTATAGACTACTGTTGGGGTGGCACTGTCGATATGAGTGCTGACAGATTCCCCCACGCCGGAGAACGGGACGGCCTATACTACTCCATGGGCTACAGTGGTCACGGTGTACAAATGGCGGTCCACATGGGCCAGATTATGGCTGACACGATACAAGGAAAGTCTGTTCACAACCCTTGGGCCGGGCAAGCCTGGCCCCCGATACCGGGACACTTCGGCAAACCTTGGTTTCTACCTGCAGTGGGTGTCTATTACCGGCTACTGGATGCACTGAACTGAAACGAGCCGATCACCAGCAGCACTATGCATGCGGAGAGCGACCATGAAAAACAAGGATAACAGCGCAGATGGCGTGACTCGCCGAGAAATTATCCGCACAGTTGCTGGCGCGGGCCTGTATGCCGGCGCAGGCGGGCTATTATCACTATCAGGTGATGTGCTGGCACAAACAGCATCAATCGGCCGCGGCATACCCCGCAAGGGTGGTCGTATTCGCGTCGCCGGCATGTCCAGCTCCACCGCAGACACATTGGACCCGGCCAAGGGCGCACTGTCTACTGACTATGTGCGCCACTTTATGGTCTACAGTGGCCTGACCCAGTTCAACGAACAACTTAACGCCGTGCCTGCTCTAGCTAAAACGATTGAGTCAGAAGATAATATCGTCTGGCTCATCAGATTGCAGACCGGTGTCGAGTTTCACGATGGACAGCCGCTTACAGCTGCCGATGTTGTCTACTCCCTGCAACGACACAAGGATCCAGCGACAGCGTCGAAGACTGCGACAGTCGCCGCACAATTCCAGGAAATAAGGCAGACCGGTCCACACGAGTTGTTGCTGCGACTAAGTGGCGCTAATACCGACCTGCCTTCGATTCTGGCCGACTCTCACTTCCTTATTATCAAGAATGGAACCAAGGAGTTCCGGGAGGCCGTGGGTACTGGCCCCTACCGAATCAAGCAGTTTCTTCCCGGCGTCAGAACCATTGTCACACGCAACGAAAACTACTGGAGGGACGGCCACCCCCATTTGGACGAAATCGAATTAATCGGCATTCCCGACGAACAGTCCAGGGTTAATGCCCTGCTATCTGGTGACGTTCAACTGGTCATTGCCGTCAATCCACGATCAACCAAACGGATCAACCGGACCAAGGGTTTTGAGGTGCTGGAAACGCCCTCCGGCCTCTACACCAACCTGGTTATGCGCAAGGATGTCTACCCCGCTGAGAATCCGGACTTCGTACTGGCCATCAAGTACCTTTTCGATCGGGAGTTAATCAAACGCGCCCTGTTTCGGGGCTTTGCTACTGTAGCCAATGATCACCCTGTACCCCCTGGGCATCGCTACTTTGCTAGTGACCTTCCACAGCGCAGCTATGATCCAGATCTCGCTGCTTACCATTTAAAAAAATCGGGCCTTAGTGGAGCGCGCCTTCCCGTATTCGCATCGCCTGCTGCTGAGGGCTCTGTTGATATGGCCACCCTATTACAGCTATCAGCATCCAAGGTCGGCTTAAAACTTGGCGTCAACCGTGTACCGGCCGACGGATACTGGTCCAATCACTGGATGAAGCACCCTTTGGGCTTCGGTAATATAAACCCAAGGCCCAGTCTCGATCTTCTTTTTAGCCTATTTTTTAAATCAGATGCGCCATGGAATGAATCGGGATGGAATAACCCTTTGTTCGACCAACTCCTGGTCGCCGCCCGGGGCGAGATGGACGAAGCCAAGCGCCGGCAGATGTATACTGACATGCAGGTTCTCATTCACGAGCAGGCCGGTATCGGCATCCCCGTGTTTATAACCCTTATAGACGGCTTTGACCAACGGCTAAAGGGTCTTAGTTCAATACCTACGGGCGGACTGATGGGCTATAACTTTGCAGAGCACGTTTGGTGGGAAGCTTGAGTATTTTAAATATTTTTGATAATTGCGTGGGTGCCTGCCGGTGAATGAAATCCCTCTTTTAATACTGAAACGCCTCGCCGTCTCGGCCGCGACTCTGATCGTGGTATCCGCCGTGGTATTCAGTATCGCCAACCTCCTCCCTGGAGATGCAGCGCAGGAAATGCTAGGGCAGAGCGCAACACCCGAGGCCGTCACCGCACTACGGGAGGCCATGGGACTAAACCAGCCGCCTCTGCTTCGCTACGTAACATGGCTGGGCAACCTATTGCGCGGTGACGCGGGTTTGTCACTGGCCAACAACATGCCAGTATCGGAACTGATCACAACTCGTCTACCAAAATCCCTGACACTCGCAGGCTTGACGACATTGTTTGCTGTTCCTCTGGCTTTGAGCATTGGCATACTCTCCGCGATGCATAATGGTTCGCGTATCGATCGTGTCCTCAGTACTCTCACGCTCTGCATGGTTGCAGTGCCCGAGTTTCTTTTGGCAACCATCGTGGTATTTATCTTCGCCGTTAAACTCCACTGGTTTTCAGCTCTTTCATATACTCCTCCGGACGCGTCAATTGGTGAGTTAATCCGCGCTTACGCCATGCCAGTGATGACACTTTGCTTTGTTCTCGTCGCGCAAATGGCACGCATGACCAGGGCGGCCATTATTGAACAGCTCAACCAGTCCTATGTGGAAATGGCAATATTAAAAGGGGCTAGCCTACCCCGGATTACACTCCATCACGCACTCCCCAATGCGATCGGCCCCATTGCCAACGCGGTCGCGTTGAGCCTGTCTTATCTTCTGGGTGGCGTGATCATTGTGGAGGTAATTTTCAACTACCCCGGAGTCGCGAGCCTGATGGTGGATTCTGTTACCAACCGGGATATGCCCCTGCTCCAGGCCTGCGCCATGATCTTTTGCGCCGCTTACCTGGTACTGGTACTGGTAGCTGACATCTGTGCCGTTCTATCCAACCCCCGGCTAAGGAAATAACATATGAATCTACTAAACAGTAAAAGCGGGTTACTTGGTCTAGTACTGGTTATTTTCTGGTTTTTTATCGCCGTTTTTGGATCATTGCTGGCCCCTTATGAGGTAGGAGTAATTGTGTCATACGACGTCTTCGAAGCCATGAGCGGGGAATACCTCCTGGGCACTGATTATCTTGGGCGAGATGTATTGAGCCGTATATTGCATGGAGCACGCCTCACTATTGGTCTGGCATTTACGGCAGCTCTATTAGCGGGAGCTGCCGGGACAATTCTTGGCCTCCTGGCAGCAGTGAGCGGGGGCCTGTTCGACCAACTGCTCAGTCGGTTCATGGACGCATTGATTTCAATTCCTAGTAAAATCTTCGCGCTGGTCATGATCGCGGCTTTCGGCTCCTCCTTTGTCCTTCTTCTCATTATTACAGGCGTCGCCTATACACCAGGCTGTTACCGGATTGCCCGTGCGCTGGCCGTCAATCTGAATGAGATGGACTTTGTAGAGGTCGCCCGGGCCAGGGGTGAAGGCAAGCTTTATCTCGCCTGTATTGAAATTTTTCCTAATATGATTCACTTCATGCTCACCGACTTTGGACTCAGGTTCGTCTATGTGGTGTTGATGCTCAGTAGCCTGAGCTTCCTCGGTCTGGGCGTGCAACCACCCGATGCGGACCTCGGGTCACTGGTTCGAGAGAATATCTCAGGTCTCGCTGAGGGAGCCACTGCAGTTGTTATGCCGGCTATAGCCATTGCCACCCTGACCATCGGTGTAAATCTCCTGATCGACAGCCTGCGAGAGAAAGGCTTTTCTGTGAGGGGGGCATAAGGTGGGCGATCATGTCAAAGTAGATTCTCTCCAGGTTCGAGTGACAGACAAGCAGGGCGACGAAAAGATCATCGTCAACGACGTCAGTTTTACTGTCCCAAAAGGAGAAGTCCTGGCGCTTATTGGCGAGTCAGGTTCGGGGAAAACCACTATCGCCCTGGCGTTGATGGGATATGCACGGCCTGGATGCACTATAAGCGGTGGTTCGATTCAATTGGGTTAAACGAATATTCTTAGTATCGGGAAAGATGAACTAGTAGGGCTTCGCGGTCGCCGGGTCTCCTACGTTGCACAGAGCGCTGCAGCTGCATTCAATCCTTCTAAATGCATTATGGACCAGGTGATTGAACCAGCCCTGATCCACAAGCTAATGCCTCGCTCGGAAGCAGAGGCCCGTGCAGTTGAATTGTTCCACGCCCTATCCTTGCCCGATGCCGACAACATTGGTTCCCGATATCCACATCAGGTCTCCGGCGGGCAATTACAGCGACTGATGGCCGCGATGGCACTGATCACAGGTCCAGAACTAATAATATTTGACGAGCCCACCACCGCGCTGGATGTCACAACACAGATTGACGTGCTACGCGCCTTTAAGAAGGTGATTCGCCAGCGGGGTATTACTGCGGTTTACGTCTCCCATGACCTGGCGGTAGTGGCACAGATGGCCAACCAAGTCGTGGTACTCAAAGGCGGGGAAATACAGGAGTCGGGGGCTTGCGAGCAAGTACTGCACAATCCCCAGGACTCCTACACGCGCTTGCTTATGGAGGCCGCCAAATCCAGAATCCGGGAAGCCGCCCAGTCATCGGAAAAAGCGACACCGCTGCTAGAAGTCCGAGGCTTGAAGGCAGGTTACGGTAAAATCAACAGCGACGGCGAACCCGAGATCCCTATACTCAGGGAAATTGACTTTAAGCTGCAGCGCGGCTCCACCTTAGGTGTCATTGGCGAGTCGGGGTCTGGAAAATCCACCCTGGCGCGAGTCATTGCTGGGCTACTACCTCCAGCCCAGGGATCGGTACTTCTCGATGGTGAGCCGCTACCGGCAACACTGTCCGCACGAACCAAAGACCAATTTCGTCGCGTTCAGATCGTATTCCAGAACGCAGATACTGCCCTCAATCCATCCCACACAGTGGAGCGCATCCTCAGTAGACCTCTCCGCTTTTACCATGGTTACAAACAGACGTCACTTAAAACGCGCGTGACAGAGTTGCTCGAGTTGGTAAGCCTGCCGGCTGACCTTGCCGATCGACGCTGTGGTAAGCTATCGGGCGGACAGAAGCAACGGGTTAACCTGGCCCGAGCGCTGGCCGCCGAACCAGACCTTATCCTTTGCGATGAGGTGATTTCTTCACTTGATACCATCGTGGGGGCCGCTATTCTGGACCTGATGTCTAAGTTGCGTGAGGAACTCAATGTATCCTACCTCTTTATCAGCCACGATATATCCACGGTGCATTCCGTGTGCGATGACATTCTAGTGCTGTATACAGGAGAGCAGGTCGAGTATGGCGCACGAGAAAATTTCCGCGAACCGCCCTATCATCCGTACACAGACCTGCTAATCGACTCCGTGCCGGAACTGGAGATAGGTTGGCTTGATCGCGCAGGGAAGCGAGAAACAGCCGTGCCAGTGACTGAAGCCCAGGAAGCAACTACAAGTCTCTGTAGCTTTCTAGATCGCTGCCCAATCAGGATTGATGGCACCTGCAACCGAATACCAGCACCCAGTATACAAATCCCCAACGGAAATCGCGTACGCTGCCACCATAGCCACGAAGAGCTCAAGTTGCTCTGGACCACCAGGGCCTCGAAATGACCGCCCGATTCGTCAGGCTTGCAGAAAAGGAGCGCCAGTCCATACAACTGACGGTGGATAGTCAGAAGGTTTCAGCTCTGGAAGGCGATACCCTGATGACAGCAATTCTGACGACTCAGCGCCATTTGCGAATTTCCGAGTTTGGCGATGGGATTCGCGCGGGATTCTGCCTGATGGGGGCCTGCCAGGACTGTTGGGTATGGACAGTCGACGGTGATCGTATAAGGGCCTGTGATACCTTTATCGAGGCCGGGATGGAAATTTCTACTGCGGAGCTAGATCGCCAATGAAAAAGGAAACCCCTAATCCCCGCGTGATTGTTATCGGCGCTGGCCCAGCGGGTATTCGCTGTTGCGAGGCACTGATCGAACATGGGTTAAGGCCTTCTCTGATTGATGAGAGCAACCGCGTCGGCGGACAAATTTATCGTCAGCAACCGAAAAACTTCAAGCGATCCTACAGTGATCTGTATGGCACCGAATCCAAAAAAGCCCTGGCGGTCCACCAGGCCTTCTCGGTTCTGCAGGATAAGATCGACTATTTACCAGAGTGCTCAGTCTGGAATATAGATCGCGGCCAACTCCACTTGGCGACGTCAGGCAGACTGGAAGTTATGCCCTTCGATTCCCTAGTCATCTGCAGTGGAGCAACCGATCGACTCATGCCTGTGAAGGGTTGGAATCTTTCCGGCACCTACAGTATGGGCGGCGCCCAAGTCGCTCTGAAGTCACAGGCCTGCGCGATTGGAAAGAAAGTAGTATTTATGGGCACCGGCCCTCTGCTCTACCTCATCGCCTCACAATATGCCAAAAATGGAGCTGGCGTCGCTGCGGTGCTTGATACCTCTGGTTTCTTCCGTAGAGTGCTCGCACTGCCCCGTCTGCTGGCAAAACCTAGTCTGCTGTGGAAAGGCGTGCTACTGACTGCTACATTGTATCGTCACGGTGTCAAGCTACGTCATGGGATTCGCCCTTTGGAGATTCAAGGTTCAGCCCAACTCGGCGTACAGAAGCTGCTCTATCTCGATGGGTGGGACCAAGAACAGAATATCGACTGCGATGCAGTAGCCATCGGCTACCATCTTCGTCCGGAGACCCAATTAGCAGACCTAGCAGGCTGTGAGTTTCACTTCAACGATGATACGAGACAATGGATGCCTGACCTCGATGAAGACGGGCGCAGTTCTGCAAGAGATATTTATCTGGCGGGAGACGGTGCTCAGATACTCGGGGCAGACGCCGCGGAACTAAGTGGCGAACTGGCAGGCCGGGCCGTGTTGGCAGACCGCGGTATCAAAACCGCCGACGCAAGAGTTACCAATCTGCGAAGGCGTCTGCGGAACGCACACCGCTTCGCCTCCGGCCTGAGTCTAGCCTTTCCCTGGCCAATCGAGCATGCGGGCAAGCTGCCCGATGATGCAGTCGTGTGTCGTTGTGAGACCATCACCGCTGGTGAGCTTCGCTCTGTCGTCAAGGCGACCGGTAGCAACGAGACCAACCGGGCCAAAGCCTTCAGTCGAGTAGGAATGGGGCGCTGCCAGGGCAGGTACTGCGCCAATGCAGCAGCAGAGATTATCGCCGATTGCTCAGGTACCGAGATATCGGCTGTGGGTCGCCAGCGGGGACAGGCTCCAATCAAGCCACTATCGATCAAGCTCGCCGAGAAAGCCCAATGAAACAGGCGACCAGCGACGTCGTTATTGTGGGTGGAGGTGTGATGGGCACCTCCACTGCCTTCTTTCTCCGTCAACAGGGCATTTCTGTCTCGCTGATCGAGCGCGACCGCGTGGGCCAGCATGCCAGCGGTACCAACTTTGGCAATGTGCGTCGCCAGGGGCGTCCCTTGTGGCAACTCGAATTAGCGGGTCGCTCCAGTAAGATCTGGCGACAGGCCAACTCCCTATTGGGCACCGACGTCGAGTATATTCAGTCCGGTCATATGCGTCTGTGCTACCGCAACCAGGAAGACGTGGCAGGTGCTGCAGGCAGACTGGAGACCTATGCCAATGAAGCCCGACAATACGGGCTGGACCTGGAGATGTTCACCGGGGAAGCCCTGCGCAAGAAATTTCCGTTCCTGGCCCCCGGTGTGCTGGTGGCCTCATACTCCGAGATGGATGGGCATGCTAATTCGCGCTTCATTTCACCCGCTTTCGCAAACGCCGCCAGTCGACTTGGTGCAGAGATATTTGAGCAAACTCGCGTGATTTCTGCGGAAAAAGTCGGCGAAGACTTTATTGTTAGCTGTGAAGATGGGTCCCAGTTCAGGGCGCCCAACTTGGTACTCTGTACTGGGGCCTGGGCCAATGAACTCTGCGGCCAATTTGGCGAACCCGTGCCGCTGACCAGCCTCGGTCCCACCATGTCAGTGACCGAACCCACTCGCTATTTTATCAAGCCCTCCGTTGGTGTTTACAGTAATATAGAAAAGGAGTCGATCTATTTTCGCCAGATTCCGCGGGGTAATGTAATTATCGGCGGCAGTACGCGTAACACCGGCAATCCGGCGGCGGGCCACAGCAGCGTCCGAGCCGACAACATTGTTTCACAGATGGAGCAGGTGCGCCGACTCGCACCGCCATTGGAGCACCTCAATATTATCCGGACCTGGACCGGCACCGAAGGCTACATGCCCGATGGGCAGCCAGTACTAGGTCCCAGCGCTAGAACCCCCGGCCTGTATTTCGCCTTCGCCTTCTCTGGCGCCGGTTTTCAGATCGGACCCGGCGTGGGTCAGACTCTGGCTGAACTCATCGCGAAAGGGTCGACCGCAATCGACCTTGGCCATTATTCCATCAAACGTTTTCCAGCAGCAGCGACAACTGATGATAAACAAGTAGGATAAACTCCCAACAAGAGATTAAATTGAGCCACTGAGTGAAATACCCGCCAGGAACATGATTTGCTCGAAGACTGGCAGGTTCCCATCGACCCTTACTATGGCGTCCATACCTCTCGTGTCCTGGAAAATTTTCAAATTACTGGAACAGCAGTGCACAGTTTTCTTGACCTCATCTATGCACTTGTCAGCGTAAAGCAGGCTCCCGCCTCAATGTCTACTCATCGAGTTATTGGAGGTTCTGCTTTACCGCCTATTCCGGGAGGTGCTCAAGAACAAAGGACAAGGTAGCGAAGTGCTCTATCTTGTTTATGCGAAGAGGTTCATCCGCCGGACCATCGAAAGTCGCCCCGATGACGTTCAGCCCTTGATTGCGTACGCTTATGGTAACCGTGCCATCCGCAGCACTGACCTGCGGCTCTTCATCGGGGTCATTCACGAAGTCGGTCTTGATCTTTGCCCCCGCGGCAGGCTTGCCCTGGAAGAGAACCTTCAAAGTCATTCTGTCACCCATCATCTCTGGCAAGCTACTTCCAACAGGCACAAGTTGAAGGGTCTGGTCCGGAAGTGCCGGTATCGCCGTCTCCAACTCTCCACGGACATGAACCGCGTACTTATAGGTTTTTTCTGAAACAACCGCATTGGGGACTTCGTCCTTGCCCTTCGGCAGCCAGTCTCCCTCTGGAGTCTTGCTCCAGATACCATTATTCATCACCGCCGACACAACCACCGGCCAGCCATTACCCACCACAAGTACAAGCGGGCCTGCTACTTTGAGTTCAGTATTGATTTCGCTCCAGTCACTATCATAGCCACTAACTTTCTCTACCTTGTGCAGCCGCTTTACAGTATCTAGGTCATCAGCGCCTACACCGTAGATCAGTGCCAGTTGGGTAGAGCGTTCAGCAAACCAAATACCGTGGGCCGACGCGGCTGTAGCCGCCCAGACACTGGTTAGGATAACCATCACTATTGATGTAATTAACTTTTTCATATCGATCTCTCTCCTTTTAAATTAAGTTATTAGACAAGCCAAGTGCTAGCTAGGGGACATACAACTTCTCGAAGAAGCCGTTGACCTTCACTGAAATCGTGATTGTCGATTCGCTGTTGTTCTGCCAGTACCAACCGTGGGTGCCATCGAAGGGTGCGGTAAAGGCACCCCGAGCCTGATCAAGCTGTTTTTCTTTCCAGTAGCTCGTGAACTCATCGCTCGCATTGAGCCTTTCACCATGCATATCCACATATACCTGTGCGCCATCGGTCTGCCAGCTGAATACCATCCGATCTCCCTCTAACATCAGAGCCTTGAACTCAATTCCATCATAGGGCTCCAAGACAAGCTTCAATTCCCGGCTCTTCAGGGGAGAATCGAATTTGGCAAGAACGCTGGTCGCCCTTTCGGTGACGCTATCCCTAACAATTTCCTGTAAATCGACCTCATTATCGTAAGGGTCTCTCTCCGATGCCATCACTGTGAGTCCCAGCATGGCCCCTGTACCAAGGGGGTCGATGTCATATTCGGCGGGCAATATCACCGTAATCAGTAACAGTGCCGCCACACCCGCTGCAATAAAAGTGGCCTTCGCTAATTCGCTGCTAGAGGGGTGTATCTGATCGATCGGATTATTGTTCATAGTGTCATCCTACACTGCTGAAGTAACCGGTAAGCTGAAAGCCCACCAGAACAACACCAGCGCACATTAGCGCGGTGTTTGCCGAGATAGCCTGCCGACGAAAACTGTCGGTACGCCGCCACATTGACATGAGAATTAGTATGGAACCCAAGGCCAGAATCTGGCCGATTTCTACTCCTACATTAAAGGCAATAATATTGGGTACCAACCCCTCATTAGATATGGTGAACTCTTGCAACTTGGTCGCCAGGCCAAAACCGTGGAAGAACCCGAAAATAAGAACGGCCGCCTTAGTATTAGGCTGATAGCCCAGCAATTTCTCGAAGGCGCCCATATTATCCAGAGCCTTGTAAACTACCGACAAGCCGATAATTGCGTCTACCAGAAACGCGTCGAAGTTGGTTCCTGTCAAAACACCAAACAGCAATGTCGTACTGTGCCCCACCGCGAATAAAGTGACATAAATAGTGATGTCCTTCATTCTGTAGAGGAAAAAAATCACCCCGAATAAGAACAACAAGTGATCATAACCCGTGATCATATGCTTCGCCCCGAGATAGATATACGGTCCGATCTGCATCCCCGTCACTTGTTCCAGAAACGCCTTGTCGCCGTCTGCCACACCGTGGGCAGCGAGACCACTAGCAAAGAGCAGAGCGAATGCAGCCAGAATAATTTTATTTTTCACTTCAAGCCCTGTGATATTAGCGAAAAAACCCGGTAGCCACTGGTCCTGAGAAATTCCTTGTCGGAATTCTGCATCAGTGTTCCCCGGTCAATTACAGGCAGGCCGTTTTGGTCCAGCCAGTGTCCCAGTGCGCCAGCATCTTCTGGGACATCAATGCGACAAAATCCGGGGTGTTCCGACAAGGCGTGTGACAACAGCAGCTTGGCATCCGCCTGGTTGGAGGTTATCAACGGACCAAATACCTTCCCTCGGCCGGATTCCCTGACCAGAACGGAACCGATGACACGCCCTTCCTTCTCGAGCACGTAGCTACTAGAGGATGTTAAAAGGCTGTCTATCAGGCGTGACCTGTCCATTCGGGCCGCTTTGCGATCGAGAGTCCGAATACTGTCATAATCATCTTCT
>JBLHKV010000024.1:0-23089 GCA_047618115.1 Halieaceae bacterium
TCTTCGAAACACAGATAATTAAGTAAACTGTCCCCAAAATTAATTAAGTAAACTGTCCCCAAAATTCTTTCCTGATGGGCACTAACTAGAAGCTGTGGCGGGCGGTCACGCCCATCGCGCGCTCATTCATTATATTAGTCTGAGTGTAGGAACCACCGCTGTTCTGCAAGTCGTACTGATCAGAACTGGTGTGAAAGTTGACAGCATCTTCGTCAAACAGGTTCTTAACCCAAAATGAAATATCCCAGCTATTATCCTGCGCTCGCAAGCCGGTGTACAAATTGGCCACATTGGTAGAGTCAAGGGTTTCACTTACCGCGCCAATTCCCGCTGAGGCATCCAGATTCTGCCGCTCATCGGTGTACTTCCAGAGGCCACGCAAATACCACTCAGAATTGTCAAAGGCTATGCTGTACTCGGCATTGAGCGATATTGAAAGTTCGGGCTCACCACCCACCGCTTCACCCGACACGTCACAGAAGCCAAGCCGTTCGCCCTCGGCCCGCACGTTGCAAGGTGCTGCAGCGCTATCCCATTCGCCTTGGTTGTAGTTCATGGAACCCCCAATCCGTAAGCGCTCGCTGACCAGCATCTGCCCTTCCAGCTCTACACCCCAAATGGTGGCATCACCGTTGTAGAGGAGCCCACCTGAGATGTCGACAGGGAATCCCTCTGAGCGTCCCGAGTCGGCGATAACCTGTACGCCGCGGGCAAAGCCAAAGTAGCCATCAAACTTCTGATAGTACAGTGCGCCATTAAGCTGGGCTCGCCCATCCAGGAGACGGCTCTTGAAGCCAAATTCGAAAGAATTACTGCTTTCATTATCGTAGATCAGCGTATCTTCGCCATCGGGCAGGAACGCAACATCCGGATCGGGGATGATCGAAATACCGCCGCGGCGGAAACCCCGGTTGTAAGATACATATGTCGAAAGATCGTCGGAGTATTCATATCGAATCGTCAGATTTCCGGTAATGGCATCATCTTCGGAGGATTCGTTTTTATCGCTAATGCCATTGATTGGATAAGTCGCCTCATTCAAAAATATGTCCAGCAAGTACTCAAACGACGGATCGGGCATGTAATTATATTCGCCGAAAAATACATCGGCTCGACGGAAACTCTTGAAATTGGACCAGCGCAAGCCAGCCTCTATCGACAAAACATCTGAGACTTGAAATTTGTTGTATGTGAATACGCCGGTCGTTTCACTCTCTACCGGAATGGCCCCTACGCTCGAAAAACTAACACCGCCGAAGGGGAAAGGCGCTGATCCGATAATCGATGTGTTGGCATTGAATTCCGTCACCGTCGGCTGATCCTGCCAGTAAAAGCCTACCATATAGTCCCAGAAATCATTCTCAAATGAGGCGATGCGAAGTTCAACAAGGTCACTCTCAACAATCGTATTTGCTGACTGGTGGGTCAAGGCTGCGGGGTTGAGCACGTAGTGGGCTCGATCATTTTCAGTGAAGGAGAGTTTATCCGACTCCTGACGTCCGTAGAGGAAGGTTATATCATGCCCCGCCATTTCCCAGTCCATGGTGAGATTATAGGTATCAAATTTCAGTTCGGCATAGTTGGCAAATTTACCCAGACCGATCTCGTCACTGCTGGCGAGCGTTGGCCGTACCCCAAGGTTATCGGTGCCTACAACTGCTTTAGTGTCGTCAACGCGACGATCCAGAGACTGCCAAATAAACTTGGCGCTGAAGTTGTCGCCAGGCGCCCAATTAATGCTGACCCGGGTGGAGTCAGTTGAGGATTCCGGCTCCTTGGGACCACTGGTTACGTTGGCAACATCCGATGCGTTATTGGTGTCGTAAACAGCCGCAACGCGGATTGCCAGCACGTCTTCAACTAAAGGAACGCTGTATGCAAATTGGGTATTAATTCCTTCGTTATCAGAAAGCGTGGCCTCGATGGACCCCTCCACCTCGGACAAGTTGGCTTCATTGGTGATAATGTTGATGGATCCACCCGGCGATGCCCGTCCTTGCAATGTTCCCTGTGGGCCTCGCAAAACTTCAAGCCGCTGCAAGTCGTATAGCGCTGAAAATGCAATATCCGCACGAACATTAGTACCATTCAAGTAGACATCTACCGCACCCGACGCACCGGCTTCCGGGTCAGTTCCAACTCCCCGCATGGCAATGCTACTGCTCCTCGCGTTGGGAGTAGCAAGCGTCAGACCCGCTGTCTGTGTCTCGAGATCTTTGAAGGTGAGGGTGTTGTAATCATCGAGGGATTCAGCTGACACCACGTTTACCGTAGCGGCGATATCCTGGACGCTTTCCGACCTTTTTTGAGCGGTGACTATGACTTCTTCCAGCACCAGTTGCGACTGCGCCATAGTCGTGCTGCTGAGGGTGGCTGACAAAACCGCAGCTACCGCGGTTACCAAGGCTAAGTGTCCAACTTCCAATCGAGGTGAGCTCATCGCAATCTCCATTTACCGTTGTTATTTAGCGGCCCGAGAATCGTCCTTTTAACGACCCAGCACCGAAGGTCCAACTAAGGAACCCAATTAAACCAGACGCCTTACACCCAAAGTAGAGCAAAACCGGTCAATTGGTTAACCATTGTGCACCAAACGTTACCTTTTTGTTCCAATTTGGGAGGAATACCAGTTCTCCCTTTATGGCTTTGTAGACAGAATTGCAGCTAAACAATTACCCGCGACATATAGGCCTTCGATAGCGCCACTGGATTCTTTCAACACTCTTGCGCTCACAACCCGCACTGAAAACCCTCATCCTTGCCGATAACAGCGTAGTGATTCATTTCGTCGATGGACTGTTGCAATCCTACTGGGTTTATACCCTCCTTTTCTCTCATTTTGGCTGACACTAGCATCAGCCCCATATGAAGACATACTACATCCGGACTATGTTTGTATTCACTGCCGAGTAGATTTCACCTACGGGGACGATTACTCTGTGAGCTTAAATTACAAAAGAAATATCTTTGAATACTCGCTGACCGTAATTGACAGGCTACACATGGTTCGGCCAATTTTTGTTGATAGCGACGAGGTGCAATCCATGCAGCAGTCTATGAATGGCACCCACCAGATCAGGAACTTTCCCACACCAGATGACAAGGCCAGAGAACTAGAGATGAGCTGTTGGACTAAGCCTGCTCCTCTAGACCGGCGGGAGTCATTAGCCCTATCGATTTCTTATATGAAATAGGTAAACATGAATAGCATTAACAGGCCCCAATGCAGTAGAAATATTAGAATAACAACTGGGAGGTAGACATAAAACCCGGCACGCTGAACAAGTCACTGTTTTTGTTTTGTTTAAAAAAACTGGCTTTATAGGCAACGTAGCTTGGCTTTTGTTCCTTCCCCTAATTAGCACATCGGGAGATATATAATGAAATTTACTTCAAACAAGAAATCTTTGTCCTTGGCTGTAGCCCTGGCATCCAGCTTTATGGCTCCAGTAGCTTTTTCCGCAGCGCTGGAAGAAGTAATTGTTACTGCGCAGAAACGCGCAGAAAACCTGCAAACAGTGCCACTGGCAATTACCGCCCTGTCCTCTGATGAACTCGACATACGCAATATTACGAGCATGGCTGACCTCAATGGGGTGGCGCCTAACGTCATGATGCGCGAAAACCCTGGTGCGAGACTTATCTCCACCGTGGCGATTCGCGGTAGTGCGATCGGCCAACCGGCGATCTGGCTCGATTCCCCAGTGGGACTTTACTTAAACGGTATTTATCTGGGCAAAACTCAGGGCTCTGTTTTCGATGTAGTGGATATCGAGCGCGTCGAAGTGCTACGTGGGCCACAGGGCACCCTCTTTGGACGTAACACCGAAGGTGGTGCTATCAACTTCATAACACGTCGTCCATCTGGTGAATTCAGCGGTTCCGCACTTGGAGAGATTGGCAATTTTGATCGGCGTGTTGGGCGCCTGCAAGTAGACTTACCTCAAATGGGCATGATGTCTGCCAGCCTAGGAGCGCGTAAAGAGCGCGCGGATGGCTGGGCAGAAAATAGTACCGGCCCTGACTTGGCGTCATCGAACAATGAAGCCTTACGTGCCTCCATTATGTTGGAACCTACCGACAACTTTACCGCAGTGTATGACTTTGATTATTCAAGTATTGATCAGACCCCCGTGCCGACCTCACTGCTCGCGGTCAACGGCTGGGGCGGAACTTTCCCCAGCATTTTCGGGGCTTTTCTCGGCGGTGCTATTGAGAGTGCGGCGCAACCTTTTGTGACCACCAGTCGACCAGATAAAGTCTCTACTAACCTGGCGCTTGGTCAGCAAGGCCCTCTGGAGAAAAGCCGCACGCGGGCCCACTCACTGACGCTGGAGTATGCTCTCAGCGAGAATGACCAGCTCAAATACATCGGCTCCCACCGCACTATGGCCTTTACCGACAGCCAGGACATTGACGGAATGCCACTGGCGTCGATCGAGGCAGCACCTGGTTTCATTTGGGGAATGGCCGCCAACTATAACCGAGCCACCGATTACGATCAGTCTTCCCACGAATTCCAGTGGATTGCAGATCGCGACAATTTAAATTGGGTGCTGGGCGCGTATTACTTCGAAGATGAAGGCGAAACCAACGGTAGTCAGCTATTCACCCTGTTTGGCCTAGGGCCGAAGCAGGTTAACTATGGCGCAGATACCGAGGCTTGGGCTGTGTTTGGCCAATTGGACTGGCTATTTGCCGAACGTTGGACTGCCACCGTCGGCATGCGCTATACGGAAGAAAAGCGTTCCGGTTTCTCACATCAATTTACGACGGACGGCTTTGGCGGCCCGAGAATCGATGATATTCTGCCCTTTACTAGCTACAGCGAGACCTTTGATGACACGTCCCCCAATGTGTCACTGGCCTACGAGATGACGCCAGATATTTCGCTCTACGCGCGGGTAGCTAATGGCTTCAAGAGCGGTGGTTTCAGCTCCGAGCTATCCGACCCCAGGGTCAGTACTCCCTTCAATCCACAGACTTCGCTGTCTAAAGAAATAGGGGTGAAATCCATGTGGCTGGACGGCGCTCTGCGCCTCAATATGGCTGTGTTCCATAACGCGATAGACGACCTGCACATTACACAGCTATTACCGGGAACTACCCAGTCGCTACTGGTCAATGCTGGAGAGGCTACTTATCAAGGCTTTGAAGTGGAGTTCGCCTACCAGATTTCGAATAACTGGCGTATCTCGGGTAACTACGGCTACCTAGACGCCGGCTTTGATGAGTATCTGGACAATTCCTTTGGCCCGGGCCGACCTCTCATCGACACCGCTTCGAACCGTCTTCCGCCCTATGCGCCGGAAAATACTGCAGCCCTGCAGCTTGAAGGCACGGTAGCAAACTTCAACTTCGGCGAACTGCGTCTGTTGCTAGACTACACGTATACTGACGAGATGAACATGTACGCCGTTAACAAGAGCCTGGCAGCGCCCAATGCTGGCGGCGCCTACATCAAAGGTATAGACACGGTGCCCGACACCCAGAACCTGAACCTGCGTCTGCTGCTCTCCGATGTGGCTGTGGGTGATGGCACCATGGACTTCTCGATCTTTGTACGTAATCTGACTGATGAGGACGAACAGGTACAGGGAATCGACTTCAGCATGTTCCGTAGCGCAAACTGGCAGGAGCCACGTACCTATATGTTTACGGCTGCCTATAACTGGTAAGCACTTGGCGTGATATGGGCCGGGATAGGCGTTCCTCAATCGGGAGCGTCCCCCGGCCTTTTTTTTGGCTAGAAGAATGACGAAGTGAGATCTCGAATCAATCTGGATAATATCGATTACTTCATATAACAGATTCAACTAAGAGGGCTAGTCAAACATAGTAGATAAGAAGTATCTTGTTTAACTCGATAAACTTAACTACAAAATAGAGTGGTCAAGTCAGCCATGACCCAAGATCTCAGTATACCGACCTACAGCAAGCTGCTAGGTGCACTTTACGATGGTCATATTGAAGAGGACCCTTACGGCCATTTTCTGCAGAGCTTGCGAGGCATTATGAACTTGAACTTTGCCTCCATGACCCTGCGTGAACCCATCGGGGAAGATGGTGGCCTGCTGTTTATTTCCAGCGATGTGTTGCAGAAGACATTTGTTGACGATCACTCTAACCCTTATACCGATCGCTACTACACATCCGATTTAATGACCAACCTGAACTGGGGCGAAGTTGTTACCCTGGACCAATGTACCTCCTTTACGTCCTTGGAAACCAGCGACCTTTATAAAATTTGCATGCAGCCTATCAATATCTACCATATGGCGGGTATCGATTTACGCAACGCCAATGGCCAACGCTTCAGTGTACGCTTTTGTCGCCCCAAAGATTCACCCAATTTTTCCGCTGAAGATCGAGATTTTTTATCCGAGCTGGGGACGCACATCCAACGCGCGGTGGCTAATGGTATGCAGCTTATTCAACTGGACTCGGAGCGTAAAGTTTATGCTAAAACCATCACCGGTCAATCTATAGGTATCATTACTCTGGATGAACGTGGCATGGTGCTCAACTGCAACACAACTGCCGATAAACTACTACGAGAAAAAGACGGCATTGCGATTATCAATCAACAAATTTATCTGCACAAAAATTCTGAAAGAATTAAATTGTCGAGCTATATCGATGCAGTAATTGACGCTCAGCACAAACGCCAGCAGGCACCTATCAATGCCATGGCTGTTGACCGCCCCTCGGGCAAGCCGGATTATGAAATTCTGGTGAAGCCAATCGCCATTGATCCTGCGGTGGAGTACTCACAGACACCACACTTGATATTATTCATTAGTGATCCATTGAAAAAAAATGAAGTCGACGCCAAAATACTGACATCTCTTTACGGCCTCAGCCGAGCTGAGGCATTGCTGGCACAACATCTGGCAGCAGGCGCCAGTCTCGACCAAAGCGCCAACGCCCTCGGTATTGCGCGCAATACAGCACGGGCACAATTGCGCTCTATCTTCTCCAAGACGGGTGTAACCCAGCAATCCATGCTCGTTAGTTTGATCCTGAAAAGCCTGGCAACATTTTCCTGACACCAATTGTGAAACTTGCGAGCGATGGGTAAAGATTGGACCGTGTAATAGTGGCCCCACTATCCAGGGTAATCGTTGCTCCATTCATAGGACTTAACTCATCAGAAGCGAGGAGCAGCACACAATTTTCCACGTCTTTCAGCTTGCAGATGAAAGGTCTGTCGCGTTCCTGGTCGGCCAGATTTCGCAACGCTTTGGGTCAAACCCCGAACAGCGGTTTTACTGGCATTGAATTGCCCGTGTAGGTCACCACACTGGACTCGCCTGAAAAATCCCTTAATTCCACCGACGACATCAAAAAATGGCTGCGCACTATTAACCACTCTCCATCAATCCGCTGATATTCACCTTCCCAGGCGCAAAACAGGCCTTGACTTGCCCGGGAAGTTTTTCATCGCAGGCGTTGAGGTAACGGTATTTCAATCGTACGATGGCGGCGGCATCTTCCAACAGTTGAAGCCGCTGGCTTAGGTCATCTATTGTGCTCTTTGCATGCTCTTGAATAATGGGTTTGAACCTCTAGCATCACAGCCTACTAATAAATGATCGCCGGATGAAACGGCGTTGGCGAACCGAGTGCTTCGCGATAGGACGGTGGTTGTTTTTCGTCGCGATCCGTAATGCCGTACTCTTGCGTAATTTCAGCGGCGATCAGCGTGTGACCAGACAGCCGTTCGCCATCGGCATCATTAGCGATAGTATGCAAAATATGGCCAATAAACTGCGGAGTTTCCGCCGTGGCAAGGAAATCTTCATACTGCTCTTTGTTCACTTCGGCGGCAATCAGCGAGCGCTCCGTGATCAGCGGCCCCATCCAAATCGACACCGAGCGCACACCTGTTGGGCGCAGGTCGACAGCCATATCGTGGGCGAACTTGTCTAGCCCGGCCTTCTGGGCGCCATAGGCTGGGCCGTGCATATAGCAGATTGACGCCGTGGCCGCCCAGTGCCGGCGCTTCAGTATCGTTAAAGGCACCGCGGAAAGATTTACCCAGTGCAGTTCGAGCGGTAGATACAATGACAGCTTCGCGCATAACATTTTCCAACAGTTAAATATCGAATTGAACCAGTATTATTCATTGTAAGGAGGCCGTTGGTAACGTCTCTTTGGACTAAAGTGAGAGTCGTAGGTGCTAGCGCTCCGCAAGGGGGATACATGCTAAGCTACGCCTGCTTTCTAAATGGAGAAAGATCAATCTATGTTTGAAGTAGACGACTTTCTCTCTCACATCTGCGCATACTTAAAAGAACAATAACCCTATGGAATACTGGCTAGCCTGATTTCATGAAACCAACAAAGGAAACGAAGTAAAAACAATTGCAAGGCATGCCGAAAAACTTGGCTTTTCTGGAGTAGCGCTTTCAGACCATGTTGCTCTGCCGAAAGTTCAGCAAAGCCGGCACCCCATGCTCGGCATTCCTTATGACCCTGCCACTCCAAACATCGAGCCTATGACAACAGCAGCAACGATGGCAGCTGTAACCGATAAGCTACGCTTTATGACCTATGCCTACGTCATGGGCATGCGGGATCCGTTTACCGTTGCCAAGCAGGATGGATTGGCATGAATCATTCAATAGAGGAACTTGAGCCTTTGCTTTCCTCACTTAAGGAGCTATCCAGTGGCAGGGCAAATGCATATGTCGTCGCCGCCGAAGAACTTTCAGAGAATTACATTCACCGCCTCGAAAGGCTCGGTGTAACCGGCCTAGTACTAATGCCGTGGCCGGTAATGATGCCTGAGTCAGTATCTGTTGAGGATAAACTGAAGGCCATGAAGAGCATGTCAGAAAAATGGATTCGTTAAACTTGGTACTTTACTACTTCGGGTGCTAGTCGTTTAGTCTACGCGCGATCAACTAAAATGTTGGCGGTAGGTGTCCATTGGAACGATCGCACCTGGGTGCTGCACTACCAATCGAGAAACATCGCAGGCTGCTTGCAACGCTTCTCCAAGATCCGCGCCAGCTAGACGCGACGCGAGATACGTACCGGCGAATGAATCTCCGGCGGAGGTACTATCCACCTGTATAGGAGCTGGCTCAAAAGGTAGATGCACCAACTCACTACCCGCGTGGGACGCAAAAACACCTTCGAGCCCACACTTAACCACCACCTCGCCAACACCTAGGTCACCAAGGGCCACATATACTTCTTCGAGCCCTCGATGTCCGAATACGTTTAGATGATCGTCGAGTCCCGGCAAGGCAATATCGCAAACTCTGTAAGCCTGCGTGAGCCAGTCCGCGGCTTCCGCCACATCCCGCCAAAGCGCGGAGCGATAATTTGGATCAAATGCGATTTTCGCACCGCCATCGCGCAGTGACGCTAGCGCATCGAGCAGCCAACGCCGGTCTTCAGCGGCGAGAATCCCGAGTGAAACACCGCTGAAAAATACATAGCTCGCAGCCGGCAGGGAATCTATTCCACCCGACTCCCGTAACAGTTGAGGCCACAACGTGGCGGCAGAATTGGCGCGCCAATAGATAAAAGACCTCTCACCGGTATCGTCGGTGTGAATCAGGTAAGCGCCAGGCACTGCTTTCGGGGTTCGCAAGACCGTAGAACAATCGAGCCCCTCCTCCCGCCAGTCGGCCAACATCGCGTCGCTGACGCTGTCTTCTCCTACCGCGGTAGCAAAGTAAACCGCCAGCTGCCCGGACCAGCGCCGGGCGTATATCGCGGCGTTACAACAGTCCCCGGCAAAACTGCTACGCAGGGATCCATCAGCCGGATCGCCGCTCAGTTCCAGCATACATTCACCCAGTATTAGCAGTGTAGATTTCATAATAGAAATTGAGAGGTCATCTCCTCTGAGACCGCCCACAATCGGGCAGCCATAGCCGGGTCGTCCATATGATGAGCGCCGCTAACGCGAACGGGATTACAGTCTTCAAAATAGGCCCCCGAGACCCCTTCAAGAGCAGGCGCAGTGGCAACATAGACCTGGGTGGCGGCCCCCTCCTCGGGAGTTTTGGCGATCAGTCCGCCGAACATTTCGAAAGCACTGCGCAGCAAGGTCGGCGCGGTTCTTGCAATATTGGTTTTCACCAGCCCGGGGTGGATAACATTTGAGGTCACAGAGCCACCCGTCAAACGCCGTGACAACTCATTTGAAAATAGCGCGTTGGCCAACTTAGATCTTCCATAGGCTTCACCGGCGTCAAAGATCTTTTCGCCGCGTAAATTATCAAAATCGATTCCGACCACCGGCGCAGACGTATAACCACTGCGACTACCAACGTTAACAATTCGTGTTGATTCTGCAAGCCGCATAAGAGGCAGCAGGCGGTTGACCAGAACGAAGTGACCGAGGTGATTGACGGTAAAAATTCGCTCGATTCCATTGATCAACTCGAGCTCGCCGAAAGTATTGATACCGGCGTTGCAAACCAATATATCGATGGGTTTACCGAGCTCAGCAACACGTGCAGCACAATCGACCACCGACTGAAAATCCGAAAGCTCCAGAGCAACCGGCGTGGTTTCCCCAGTTACGGCCCTGCAGGCTGTCTCTGCCTTGACCAGGGTACGACCGCTGCCAATAACATGCGCGCCGCGACTCGCCAGTACCCGCATGGTTTCGTAGCCCAAACCAGAATTACAGCCAGTTACCATTGCCACTTTCCCGGACAAATCCAGCCCGGCGGTCACCTCTTCGGCTGTAGATGATGCACCAAACTCACCAATGGGAAGCTTGGGGTTCAAGGTTACTTCGTAATCATCACCTGCACACCCACCCAGCACTGGCGCCAACGCAAGTCCGCCACCCAGTCGCAGTACCGTGCGCCGATCAAAGCTCAATTTTTCCGACATGTCGATCCCCTCTGCTGTTTACGAGAGGCCCGTCGGCGTAATTTCATACACCGTGCGCGGTCCCCGTTCTGATTTGTAGAGCAAGCTATGCGGCAAGCCCCATACGCTGCAGCAGCGCGCTCATGTCCGGGCCCCTGCCTAAAAAATCTTCGTACAGAGACATAGCGTCAGCCGTATTGCCTCTGGACAATATCGTGCTACGAAAGCGATCGCCAATTTCCCGAGAATAGATCCCATCGGCCTTGAACGCGCCGAAGGCGTCTGCCTCCAGCACCTCGGCCCACTTGTAGGAATAGTAACCGGCTGCGTATCCCACCGGGTCGGCAAAAAGATGCCCAAAGCTAGCCACCATCGCATAATTTTCCGGTAGAGATGTCGGCGACATAGGCAGCAATGCAGCCCGGGCGTAGGCCAATACGGATCCACCGGTCTCGGCGTGGTATTGCGTGTGCAGGGACAAATCCATAACGGCAAAGCTCAGCTGACGCATGGTAGCCGTGGCTGCACGAAAGGTGCGTGCTCTACCCATGGCGTCAAACAGCGCTTCTGGAATCGCTTCACCGGTTTGGTAATGTCGAGCAAAGCAATCCAGCGACTCGCGCTCCCAAACCCAGTTCTCCATAATCTGTGATGGCAGCTCGACGAAATCCCACGCCACGTCGGTGCCCCCCAGGGATCGCACATCGACCTCGCTCAGACAGTGGTGCATCAGATGACCAAATTCGTGAAAAATAGTTTCCACCTCTCGCAGATTCAGCAAGCCCGGAGAGTCGCCCTGTGGCGCAGTCACATTAGCCGCCATCAGAGCGAGATGCGGAGTTCTCACTTCCCCTCTTTTCACTCCGGTCGCCAGCGGATGCATCCATGCACCGCCACGCTTTGTCTCACGGGGGAAGAGATCCACATAGAACCAGGCCAAAGCCTCTCCAGACTCCGAAAAAAGTTGGTACGCGCGAATCGAATCGTGCCAAACCGGCAACTCAGGCGCGGGCTCAAACGTCACGCCGTAAAGACGAGTGGCTGTGTCGAAGGCTCCTGCCATTACCCTTTCAACTTCGAAATACGGCCGCAGGGCCTCCTCGTCAAAGTCACAGCTTACCTGCCGCATTTTTTCTGCATAATACGCTGCATCCCACGCCTCAAGCTCTGCCCCCGCGAATCCCCCTTGTTGGGTGGCAAACTCAGCCAACTCCTGAATTTCTTTGTCAAACCAGGACTGGCAACTCGACCGCAATTCCCGAACAAACTCCCAGGCCCTGGCGCCGGAGCCAGCCATGCGGCCCTCCAGTACCAGATCGGCAAAATCGTCATAACCTAACAGTGTCGCCTTCTCACTGCGAAGTGCCAAAATTTCATCTATCAGGGGGGTGTTATCAAACTCGCCCTCAGTGGCGGTGGTAGAATACGCTCGGTACATTTCTTCCCGAATGTCTCTATTATCCAGGTAGGTCATTACCGGGCTGAAGCTGGGCGCCTGAAGCGTGAAGCGCCAGCCATCCAACCCCTTGTCCCGCGCTGAAGCGGCCGCCGCAGCGACGCGGTCGGCTGGTAAACCGGCTAGTTGCTGCTCGTTATCGAGTACCAGCTCGAAGGCATTTTGAGAATCCAGTCCATTTTGTCCAAACGCGATCGTTAGTTCGCTCAAACGTAGATCTATAACGGACAATCGCTCCCTATCCCCTCCCTGCAGCTCTGCACCGGCGCGCACAAACTCTTCTCTTTGTTTTTTCAACAGTCGGGCCCGCGACCCAGAAAGACCTGCGGCCTCGTCTGTCTCCGCAAAAGCCTGGATAGCAGCCCAGAGTTTTTCGCGTAAGGGGATACCTGCAAAAAATTGATTTAGGCGCGGCATTATCCGGTTAAATATCTCGCGGAAATTGTCGTCAACCATGACGCTATCCTGAAGGTGAAGAATCTGTGCAGCGCGATCCAGTGTCTCTGTAGCCAGTTCCATCGCCTCGAGAGTATTGTCATAGGTACGAATCGATTCGTCTGCTTCTATGGCCTCGAACGCCGCGTTGGACTCGGCCAGCAGCTCGGCAATCGCCGGTTCTATTTGATCCAGCGCCAACTGATCGAAGGGAATGGGGACAGCGGGTTTCAAGTAGGGGTTTTCAGTGTTCATCATGTGTCAGTTCCGGTATGGGGTGGATCGTTATAACTCCGCGAAACTATAACAGAGACCACCCTATCTTAGTTTGAGTTTAACGAAGGCGATAAAACTCATTTTGATGAGAAGGATCCCGTGTTTGAAGCGCGCAATCTTTATATCTCCGTAGATGCGTTCGACATTAACCTTACCCAGTTTTAGCATTTTCCCGTGACCAACACCATCGGTAGACTCCGCCGGAAGCTGGTGCGACAATTTGATATCGCGCATGCCGGCATACTCGTGGATAACCGCTTCGATTTCGGCAATCGTCCCTTGTTTGGAATTCCCATCCACAAAAAATACCTCTGTGTACGCTCCCATATCGGGGATGCGCTCAACAGCCATTCTTATATTGCCTTTTTCGTTGCGGCACAGATGGTTTATTACTGGCAGCGTGGCGACCCCGACAGACCATCACGACATATAGATAAACACCAGAGTGTAAAGAACTTGGTGGCATAAACCAGACAAACTACAAGTGTGCCGAGTGTGCCGAGTGTGCCGAGTGTGCCGAGTGTGCGTGAAAGAATGATTCCGAAGGTCACAAACCCCAACACTCAATAGGTTTTCTTATCGACCGGTTTATCGCGAGTACCGGCCAAGGCTGCATCTGAATCCTGTATTGCAAAGACAAAGTGTCCGATCAGATAATTCAGCGCTGGTTATTGCTGACCGATCGCGCCGGGCACTGCACCGTTTAGACTCTCGGCATAGAAAGTAAACTGGTGTATCTCATCCATGAAGAAGCTTTCAAAATCCAGGTAATCCAGCCGCAGCGGCAATGTCACAAAGCCTACAAACTCGTAAAGAAATAGGCTGGTCTTAGTCACTGGGCTTTTGCTTATAGCTAGTCAACGTTCCAGGGAAGGCAACTAGCGCCCAAGCCACACCAAGTAGCGCCGGTAGATATTGAATAGAGTGCATCACGATAGCGGTAGTCAGCGCCAGTTCCTTGCCGATTTCAAACTGAACAAGAACCGCCACTACAGCGGCTTCGTACACGCCGATGGCGCCCGGCGTGAGGGGCACAGCGGTGGTAAGGCTGGCCGTAAGAAAAACCAATAATTTTTGCCCCACGGTCAACTCGAGCATCGACCCCAGAGTGAGTACTACAAAAATCTGCAGCGTGAAGAGTCCCCAAGGTATCAGCGAGTATGCGAAACCACCTATAAGCAGGCGCAGATTGAAACTAGATCTGAGGTTCTCGACAGCGTCTCTGAAGAAGGTTTCCACGCGTCCTGCCGGCACCAGTTTGAGCAAAATAATTGTCGCGTAATCCCAGTATTTGACGAGAATCAAGCCCAACCATAATACCAGCAAGAAAGTAAAAACCGCTGCCCCGAAGGCTGGTGGCAAACCCAGGATAGTTGCCACCAGGGCGATAAGGATCAGCAGGTTAACGTCGAAAAATCGTTCCCAAAACACAATGATACTGGTTCGGGTGAGGGACAATTTACAGCGCTGTGTCAGTAGTGCAATCTTGGTGACTTCACCCAATTTAGCCGGGAGCAGCACATTCAGGCTCGCTCCCACAATAGAAACTATACAGGCATTGGTATAATCGACGGCCCCACCGGATAGAAACCTGAGGCGGCTGCCCAAGGACAGAATATTAAGAACAGCCAAAAGCAGAGCCAGACTCAAGTAGTAGATGTCGAACCGGGCCCACGCACTCCAGACCTGCGACACGTTAAGATCTGCCGATAGATACATTCCGCTAAAGATTAGCAGAATGACCGGGAGAACCAGTATTTTCGCGAAACGGCGATACTTCACTTTGGCGTCGGGATCATGAATTGTCTATAAAGCGCGAGATTATAACAGCAACACTATATTTTGTAGCCGCATTGCTTACAGTGGGATTAGTTTGGTAGACGCTCGTAACGCACGATACCGTGGATGGTCGTGTGCAGGATCCGTCCTTCCTGATCCATCAACACCCCGGAGAACTGAGTGTTGTAGCGGGAAGAGCCAGTGACGTAGTGAAACACGGATTTTCCGGAAGTCCAATTCAATGCTTCCAGGGTCCACTTGCCGTCGCGAGCACCTACCGTGTAGACCATATTGGAACCGTTAGAAACAATGGGTACCGAGTTGACTGAAGATACTTCCACATTAACCCAGGCCTCCTTCAATCGGTTGGACTCTGCGTCCCACTCGAATTTCTGCACGCCGTGTGGAGTATAATCAGGGTGGTGACCAGCCAGCCCTATGTATGCGCCATTGGGCGCTTTCTTGATCGGTTTGTGGGCAGGCGCGTTATTGACCACAAAGGCACCATAACCCCCCACCACCACAGATTGCTCGGTCTGCACAGCCTCGGCATCGTTCTGGCCAATATCGGCGCGCATCATTGCAGCCATACGACGGCTGGGAGCCCCTTCCAACTGCTCCCAGTCCGTGGGGATCTCATCTCTCCAGTACAGCACCATATTCATCACTTCATCGCCATCGGTGATAACCACAAACTTGTCTTCATCTCCGAAACCCATCAGGCTGGCGGTAGCGCCAGAACCCACATTAACATTCTCGAAAGCGAAAGCTTGTTCCGTGCTCGGATTGATAACGTCATCAAAGGTAACGCTGATATCACCTTTGTTGCTATAGGGTTCAACCCAGGCCCCATCGGCAGGATCTTTCGACAACTCCTCTCCATTCCAGACTATCTTGTGCATGTGCTGTAATGAGGGGACGAAGATGTTGCCGTCTTTATCGATAGCCGGACCGTTGCGCATCCAAGTGGCAGCGCCCTGTCTGCGTCCGGTGTCCAGCATAAACTGGTTCCAGGTAGGTGCGATTTCGGCTCCCGTGAGTTGCAGGGTGTGATACTCGGAGAAATCTTGTTTGATCAGTACAACCCAGCCGTCGTCGGTAATAGATATCAGCCAACCGTCGTAGGTCATATTCATGGAGTTGAAACCACCGGTAATCTCAGGGGGCTTGACCCATTCGTTTTGTAGCACAATGGACGACTGGGGATTCAGAGGATCAGCATCTGCATAGGCCAGGATAGAATCTTTACCGCCAACGAACAGCGTGTTGTCGGAACTCAATAGATAATACACGCCGGCCAAACCACCACCGTAATACTCTTTCGCCAGGGGAATAGTGGACAAAACTGTGGCAAGGCCAGTGAAGCGTATCTTGGGCAGAAAATCCAGGCGCGTGAAAACACCGCCGGCCTGCTCCGCAGTAACCAGACCACCGTTACTCTGGTAAATCGATGAGCTTTTTAGCGGGAACTCGCTGATAACATCGAGAGTTTCATAGTCGAGTTTCGAAATACGATCGCCACCATTGCTCCAGATAACCCGCTTACCGTTGGGGTATGGCGGAGAGATGGCAGCTCCGAAGTGCGCTGGGCCAATATGGGTATAGGTGAGCCCGCCGTTTTCCTGGGATAACGTTTCAGTAGGTCCGCCAGGGCCAGAGTGGTCCATACCGGTGGACTGTGCAGAGTTGATATGCCCAATGGGTAGTACCGAATCGGCCAGGAAGGGATTGGCTGGCGCGTAGTTCGGGATGCGAGCGGGCCGAGAACTGGAAAGCGCCATACTTGGCTGGGCAATTTCCGCAACCGCGACCTGCGAGCTTTTGTCAGAGCACCCCACGAGAGCCATCGCGCCCAATAGGCAAGCGAGCAGAGCAGGTGATTGTTTATTCACGTCACTTCCTATTGGAGTAGAGGATAGTACGCCAATTATAAGCGTCTAAAGCTGCCAGAGTAGCCCCTGATCGATACATAAACAAACTGCTGCGGGGAATTTTTATGCCTCCCGCCGGGCGTACCAGCTACACAGCCGCTGTAGAGTGAAGCAGCGACTCAATGGGTTGATAGTCGAAGTCGAACCCGAAACACCGTGGAGCAACAAACTCTAGCGCTCTTTGTGTGCGGTAGAAAGCTGGGCAGCCAACCCCATAAACAGTGACACGCTGGCCATAGCGCAGCCTTTCCGCATTGATTGGAGTCGAGGTCTCATAGTCCAGAATTGTAATCAAATCGGGCACCGATGCGACGGTTCTTCCATCAATTCGAGCCACTAGATACTCGTTCTTAATATCAATTTTCAACGGTGATCCGACCCCATCAAAAGCGGCGATAGTAGCTTCGCCAATATCAAATCCTCCCACTATTTTTGTGGAACTGTCGACCACCTTACCGGTATAAAGATGGTGAATATCGCCGTAGATAGAACTGGAAAACAGCTCTGAAAGCGGCTCAAAAATTTGGTGTGCATTGCCTCGATACTCACGCAGAATCCGACCCAACTCAATAGAAAAAGTAATGGTGTGCGGTACTATCGAGTCTTTCAGTTGACGACCCGTCATGGGGTGCTCCGCCGAGGTGACCATACCCCCGTTCGCAAGAGCGTACTCGCGGATCTCACGCTCGAACTGCATTATATCTGGCGTATCAAACTCGGTAACACTGCCGCGATAATCAGTGGCAATCGCGGGTGTCGGCAGCACACCTGAAATGGGATAGGTCATCATTTGCGCTTCCGGAAGCGCTCGCCCCATCCCGTCGCCGTTCACCACCGGAATTCCCATACACGCAGCAGCAACAATCGGAATCAACGAATTACCGCCCCCAATTTCAAACGAGACAACGGCATCGACCTTGCGTTGAACCCTCTGCTCAAAAGCTCTAAGGGTATTCACGGTGTCCTGCATCGAGGGCAGCAGTTCCAAACTGACAGTAGGCGCACCGACCCCTCCCAGAGCAACTACATAAGCATCGTCATCCAGGTCCTCTGGATCAATCAACTCTACTGGGCCGTAGGTATCGAGCGCATGCTGAGCGATCAGTTGGTGTACATAGGGATCGCCACCACCGCCCGTGGCCAAAAAAACCGCTCCCGCTGACAAATCGGTAAGAGACTCACTACCAAGCTTTGCCATGTCTCATCTCTCCTGGTGGTTACGCGCTATATCGCCGACAGCCTTGATACGGACCTTGGTTGAGCCTTCAGCCATATAGGAAATCGTTGTCTCTTCGATGTCCGCTATGCGAATCGAATCGACATGGGCACCGGCTGCTACGGCTCTGGCTCTCGCCTCAGCCGATATTTGCTGAATGGCCTGTTCCCTCGGCACCTCTCGATACGACACCAAGCGCTCCACTTCGCCGCCTATTTGAGCGATGGCAGCACCGATTGCATTAGCTACACCCGAGTGCTCGGGGCAGCGCATTTCTGAAGCTGCTGTGAGCTTTTCAGAAACCAGAATAGCGCCACCACCAACGAGAATTACCGGCAGCGGATCGCTACTGGGCATCATTTTTTCGATACCCATATTGAGCGAATCCTGAATGGCCTTCAGGCCGTTGGCAATGACCTCTGGCGGCAGGCTTACCGGAGCCTGATTCGGCCCAACACTTGTTTTGCCGGCAGCCACCAGTAGGTCTGTAGCGGTAAGGGTTGATCCGCCAAACGCCAATCCCTCAGTGACCAAATTGTGCCCTACCGATTGTGGGCCAATGGAATTTCCATTGTCGGTAACAAGACTGCCACCACCCACGCCCAAGGCGAGAATGTCCGGCATTCTAAAATTGGTTCGAACACCTCCCACCTCGATAACGATATTTGATTCACGCGGGAAACCATCTTGCAAAATGCCGATATCCGACGTCGTGCCACCAATATCGACGACAATAGCGTCGTTAAGACCAGTGAGTTTACAAGCACCGCGCAGCGAATTGGTCGGTCCGGAGGCAAAGGTGAGCGCGGGAAACTGGCGCACGAACTCTGCATCCATCAGCGTGCCATCGTTCTGGCTGACAAAAAACCGGCACTTCAGGCCACGTTGGCGCAGCGCTTCCCCGAAAGCCGTAACAACACTATCCGCAAACTCCAGCAGCGATGAATTGAGCAGCGCCGCATTTTCACGCTCCAGTAAACCCAACCGCCCGATACGGTGCGAACAGGTAATATTGATCCCGGGGATGGCGGCGCGCAGTTGCTCCGCAACAGTCAGCTCCGGTTGCGGTGTCATTGGCGAGAACGCGGCTGAAATAGCCACGTTTTTCACACCCTTTAACCGGATATCGGCGACTACCGAATTGATCTCTGTTTGATCGAGCTCTGCCAGAGGTCGCCCATCATACAAAGTGCCACCGTGAACCATATAGATATGATCTCCCAGGCATCGGGATATATCTGTGGGCCAGCCTATTTTAGGTGGCAGTCCACCTCCAGACGGCATACCAATGCGTATAGCTGCCACCTCGGATAGTTGTCTGCGCTCCACTACTGCATTGGTGAATTGTGTAGTGCCTAGCATCACCGCTTCAATGGCTTCTTCCTTGACGCCGCTGTCTGACAAAATGTTTTCTAGCGCGTTGAGAATACCGGTCGTCACATCAGCTGAGGTGAGCGCTTTGGTCGATGACACAACGTTGTCGCCATCCAGTAAAACGGCGTCTGTATGGGTACCACCCACGTCTATGCCTATTCTCATTGAGCATTCATCATCTTGGCCAGCAGGTAATAGGCAGCTGCAGAGGCCAGCATGGCATCAATCGCGGCAATATTGGTAAATGAAATCCACCCCCAAGACCCGGCCAGAGCAATACAAGCACCCAGCCCCCAGCTGGCAATAGCCTCTGGCCGAAAGTTGCTTTGTAGTTCAATGCGTTTATCGTGGTAGGCGTTGCGGCGCAGCAACAAGTAATCCACGGTAATAACGCCAGCTACCGGTACGAAAACAATCGCCAGGTAAAAGAGAAAAGTCAGGAAGTAATCGAGTATATTTAGAAACGCGGCCAGGGTACCCAGAGCACCGAGTACAGCTATCAGCGCGGTATTAGGTAAATCGGGAACCGTTGATTCCACACTCAGCGTTGCACTGTACAAATTCAGTGAATTCAGCACCCAACTACCCAATATAACCACAGCAAAGGCAGACCAGCCAATGCCAAGGGTAATCATGATATTGAGAAGGTCGTCATCTGCAAGCGCTGTCGCTGCCAGGGCTCCTGCAAAGGTGACGACTACGCCAGTCACCAGGTAGCAAGCCAGCACCACGTAGACCGCACCGTGCCAGTGACGAATAAAGCGCGTAACGTCGGGTAAAATTACAGCGCCGATAACAACCGCACCGACAGCCGCCGACACGCCATCGCCAAAACTCATTTCGCTGGCAGACGAAAGAGTCATCATCTCGCTAAAGGGCATAACTGCCAAAGAACCGGCAATCAACTGAGCACAGACCACTACCAACACCGGTACCAATAACGCCGACAAAACATTAATTGCGCGAAACCCAAATACCGTGGTGATGGTCATCACAGCACCGGCAAATAGTTCGGCAGGCCAGCCGGGGATTGGGCGATCGAGCAAGTCAACCACGAGGCGCTGCACAGTGGCGCTAAACAGATCAATATTGACGCCGAACCAGCCCAAAAGCGATAACGCAAAAGCCAGATTAACCAGCGTCGCGCCTCGATTTCCAAAGGCAATACGATTAAGCATATACGAGTTGAGTCGTGTGCTGGCACCAATTGATGCGGTAATTGAACCAATAATCGTGAGTATCACCGCACCGACTGCCAGCATCTCTAACGCACGCCGCGGTGAGCTTGCGACAGCTAACTCTACTCCGGTAAGAAAAGTCGGCAGGGAAAAGGCAACCATCGCGGCTACAAAAGCGACCCGGTACCAACTGACTGTATGGCTATCGGGTACTGGCTCCGTGGCAAATTCTTTAGATTCTGATGCCATAATACCTGACTGTCCGAGGCTGGAGTGATGGCTTAGTATGTCAGAGTGCGCGGAAAATGAGCTAGTCTATCTCCAGGGGAAAGTAGTTTATGATCTCGGTCGACGACATCTAGCCGGTCAGCTCGCGCTTCAACTCTTCTTTATTAACCTGATTTCTATCACTTTGCACTAATGGGAGTGATTTTTTGTAAAGCACCTTGCTGGGTATCATGTATGACGCCAGATGTTTTTTCAGCTCGAAAATTATCTCGTTTTCGGTTATCTCAACAACTGCTGAATACACCAGCACAACCTCCTCTTCTATAAGTTCATTCTCTATACCGAAAACCGCACATTGTTCTATTTGGGGAAGGTTTTCCCTGACCACCGATTCAATTTCGTATGGAGAAACCCTGAACCCCCGGGTTTTGATCATGTCGTCATGGCGCGAGACGAAATAGAAGTAATCCTCCTCGTCCTTGTATACGTAATCGCCCGAGGCAACCACAATTTCGTCGCTGAGCTGCCCCTCCAAATTTATAACGTCCTTTAGTATCTCCACCGACTTGAAGCGTTGTTCATTCTGCTCTGGTGCATTCCAGAAACCACGATAGATGTAGCCACCCCGGTGGATCAACTCCCCTACTTCACGGGGAGCACATTCCTTGCCGTCCTCATTGATTACATACAACTCAACGTCTGGGATAGGTTTCCCGATGGAATCTGGCCTGATTTTGACCTGGGAGGGGTCCAGAAAAGTCGACCGAAAAGCTTCGGTAAGCCCATGCATGGAGAAAAATTCGGCTTGCGGGAAGGTGCGCTTACAATCCTCAATCATCTTTCTGGTCACGTTGCCACCCGATGAGGTAATGGTTCTTACACCATCAAAAAGCGCCGGACTGGGGACCCTTAGCACATCATCGTCAAACATCTGCGATATGTTTACCGGCATCAGCGGCAGCACGGTAACTTTGTCGTCAATCAGATGGCTGAAAAAATCATCGGCAAGGATAAACAGATGTAAGGCCAACGTGGCCTTTTTATAAAGTGCACAAAATATCTGGTTCAATCCGTAGTCAAGATTGAAAATTAACAGCCCCGAGATAACATCATCCTGCTGCAAGTTCAGATACTGAGAGACGACGCGCGCGGAATCTATCAGGTTTCGGTGCGATAAAACGATTCCTTTCGGGGTTCCGGACAAACCAAATGAATAGGTGATTACCGCATTATTGTGTCCGCTGATTTCACAGGAATAAGGCTTGTTATAGTATTTGTAGATCTCGTCAAAGGATGCAACATCCTTGCCCGCTGTTTCATAAGAAATAATATGGCCGTCAAAATCTATCTCCTCAATACTCTCGAGCTTGAGGCGATCGGTGATAATACAACGGATATCACAGTCCTTAATGATGTACTCAACCTGCTCGGGCTTTAATAGCTTTGTCAGCGGGACCAATATATGGTCGGTAGAGAGTATCCCAAGTATAGCGATCACCTGCTCCATACCTTTGGTGGAATAAACGCCAATCCGTGAATTTTTTGGCAAACCCAGTTCCGTCAAATAACACGCCACTTGATTGACCTTGCTGAACATTTCACTGTAAGTCATGCTCTTGCCATTCAGGACCAGTGCAGTTTTTTTGCCATGACTCGCTACAGCATCTTCCAGCAGTGTTCGAATACAGTTTATTGACATGACTCATCCCCCTTCGCCCCGAGTGTCCATATGTCATAGTTACTATCCAGTATGACCACCGGGTTATGATTCGACGTAAGAATTTTTCTATAGAAAAATGCGATGATAATTTCGATCTCATCCACCGTTAAAACCTTGGTAATACCCCCGGTCAAGACAATGGAATTTATGGCGAGAAGCTTTAGATTGATGTAAGACTTCTTATAATGCGACATCTTGCATAGAACCAAAAAAACGGCGAGTTGCATCAATATCTTCGTAGCTTTCTCGCCTTGTTCGTTGAAAATATTTTCAGTTACCTTCAAATGAGTTAACAGTTCGTACACAAACTCATTACTCTGCGCCGCCAGTATTAACGACTGCCTGGACTTGTAAACACCCAATCGTTTGAAAACGAGCCTGTCGTACTCATTTTCGGTCACTATATTTTCTTCAACCAGGTCCTTCGAATAATGTATGTCTGTGGTCGCGCCGCCAATATCGAGGAGAATAAACGGATTCGCCACTGCGAATTTCTCGTCAATCAGCGGTAACGCTCTATTAACAACGTAGGGTGTAGAAAAGATCTGATTGTCAGTTATGTCATATAGATGCTTGATATCTTCTTTACCTTCTATGTCCCTTTGGTAAAGATGGGTCAAATAGTCTTTGAGATGCTCCTCTACTATATGC
>JBLHKV010000025.1:0-23072 GCA_047618115.1 Halieaceae bacterium
CGTAAAATGCTCGAGCCGGTGTGCCGGGTTTCACTCTGTGGAGATCGAAGTGAAGAAATACGATGCGATAGTCATTGGTGCGGGTCATAACGGACTTACCAATGGGGCTTATTTGGCGAAGGCCGGTCTGGATGTGCTGGTACTGGAGCGCAACTCCTACATTGGTGGCGCGACGGTGAGCAGAGAATTACATGAGGGCTGGACTTACTCCAACTGCTCCTATGTGTGCAGTTTGTTGAGACCTGAGATTACGCGCGATCTCGAGTTGCCAAGACACGGTTTGCAGGTAGTGCCCTACGGTGGTGGGGTGACATTTATGCAAAACGGAGACCATTTCGGCAACTACTACGACCACGAGCGTCAGTACCGGGAGATGGCCAGGCATTCGAAGAGGGACGCCAATGCTTACGAACGCTACGCCGCCGATGTAATGAAGCAAACCCGTTTGATTCGCCCATTCCTGTTGCGCACCCCGCCCGACCCAACCTCTATCAGTCCGCGCAACCTGCGTGATCTGGCTCAATTTGCCAGTGCTTTTTTAGAGATGGGTGAGGAGGGGTTGGGTGACACCCTCAAGTTCTGGACTAAGAGCGTTGGTGATTATCTCGACGAGTACTTTGAGACCGATGTCATTAAGGCTCACCTTGCCGGAAGTGGGATTATCGGCACGGCACTGGGGGTGTACTCACCCGGCACGGCCTATGTACTCCTTCACCATTACATGGGTGATGTCGATGGCAATGTTGGGTCCTGGGGATTTGCCCGCGGTGGTATGGGTGCCGTTTCTGCCGCGCTTTCTAAAGCGTTTCTGTCTTATGGTGGGGAAATCGCCTGTGATGCGGATGTCGATCAGATAGTTGTGAAAAACGGTAAAACCACCGGCGTTGCCTGTAAGAATGGCGTCGAATATCACGCTGATATTGTAGTGTCCAACCTGGATCCCAAACGCACATTTCTAGATGTGATGGATCCGGCGGATTTACCCGTGGACGTAGTAAAGAAAGCGAATAATTTCAAAATACGGGGTTCCTCCGGAAAGCTGAACATAGCACTCGACGGTCTGCCCACCTTTCACGGGCTCGATAAAGACGGACCCTTAATGTCTGGCGATATGCATTTCTCGGATTCTATGGAGAGGTTGGAGCGAGCCTATGATGATTGGAAGGACGGTACGTGGTCAAAAGACCCCTATCTCGACATGTTAATCCCCTCGCAGACAGATCCCACTATGGCTCCTCCAGGAAAGCACATGATGTCGGTGTTTGTTCAGTATGCGCCGCCCCTGATCAATGGTAGAGACTGGACCGCAGAGGATAAGGCTGGCTTTGAAAAATCGGTGCTGGACCAGATTGGAAACTACAGTCCAGACTTCAAGGATTTGATCCTGCACTGCGAAACGAGAACCCCGCAAGATATCGAGCGAGAAGTTGGTTTGACCGAGGGTAATATATTCCAGGGTGAGTTAACCTTTGACCAGCTACTGTTCAATCGACCCTTTCCCGGCTACGCCCAGTATCGCGGCCCCGTGGATGGTATGTATATGTGTGGCTCGGGTACACACCCCGGAGGCGGCGTGATGGCTGCTCCAGGTGCCAACGCCGCGAGGGAAATTCTTCGAGATCTGCGAAAACCTAACACTGTACCTGGAGGCTATGCCGATGACTAAGTATGACGTGCTTCTAGTTGGTGGGGGTCACAACGGTCTGATTTGTGCCGCATATCTAGCGCGGGCGGGCCGGCGGGTCCTAGTGTTAGAGGCTAATGAAAAGCCTGGAGGTTGCGCGGCAACGCGCGAGTTTGCCGAAGGTTACTCGGTGTCGAGTTGTGCCCATTGGCTAAACCAGCTAAGCCCTCAATTGATTAAGGATTTGTCGCTGCACAGTCACGGGCTCGAGTTTGCTGCGAGGGATCTTGCGTCTATTGGCCTTGCTGCCGACGGCAACCATGTGACGGTGAAAAGTAACGAGGTTTCCGGTGCCAATGTATCGACCGAAGACAAAGAAGCCTATCGCGAGTTTCATCGGTTGACCCTGAAATTTTCAGGGTTGTTGGCCAAGGTTTTCGCGATGCGACCGCCCAAACTGGTAGAGGGTAATTTCACCGATCGCCTTAATCTAATGAAACTGGGTTTGGGTATGAAAATGCTTGGCAAGCAGGATATGTCCGAATTGTTGCGCCTGGCGCTTATTAATATGTACGATGTTATGGAGGAGAATTTCGATAACAACATTCTTAAGGGGATGCTCAGCTTTGACGGAGTATTGGGCGCTCACATGGGGCCACGTTCGCCTAATACGGTATTCGGATACCTCTACCGTCATATTGGTGACGTATACGGATACGATGGGCCGGCAGTAGTTAAAGGTGGCATGGGAGCTGTAGGAGAAGCACTAGCGAGTGCAGCGATTGCCGCCGGAGTAGAAATAAGGACTGGCAGCGCCGTCACGCAAATAAATATGGACGCTGGGCGTACCTCGGGCGTGACGTTGAGCAATGGTGAAATTGTATCGGCCGGACTGGTTGTGTCCAACGCAGATCCCGTGACGACGTTCGAAAGCCTACTCGGATATCGAAATGCAGAAACAGGTACGGTGCGCCGCGTCAGCCAGATACGGATGAAGAGTGGTGTGGCCAAGCTTCACCTGGCTTTGGACGGACTACCAGAATTCACAGGTCTGGATCAGCGGCAACTCGGGCAGCGTTTGGTTGTTGCACCCGATATGAACTATCTCGAGAGAGCTTTTAACTGTGCAAAGTACGGCGAGTACTCGCCGTTTCCGGGTATGGATATCAGTATTCCCACGCTGCATGACGCTGCCCTTGCACCAGCGGGCAAGCATGTACTGTCGGCTATTGTGCAGTTTGCACCGCATGATTTACGGACTGGTTGGGACGGTCACAAGGAAGTTTTCACGACTCACGTCATGCAGTGCCTGGAAACTTACGCACCGGGTATCGGCGAGCGGGTTGTTGCTAGTGAGCTTCTCACGCCGGTAGATCTGGAGCGGGAATTTCACATGACAGCCGGTCACTGGCACCACGGTGAAATCAGTCTCGACCAGGTGTTGATGATGCGCCCATTTCCGGCTGCCAGCCAATACGGCACACCAGTGGACGGCTTGTATCTGTGTGGAGCGGGAGCGCATCCAGGAGGTGGTGTCATGGGGTTGGCAGGCAAAAATGCGGCCGAGGAAATTATCAAGCGGGGGAGCGCGGCATGAAGGAGATAAGCAACGACAAGATGGTGTTGAAAACGCCGTTTCATTCCCGGGTTGCCGAGGCCTGTGAGATCAATTCCTGGGGCAACTGGATGGGCTACACAACTCCCGATGTGTATGTCGATGCGGAGCTTGAATATTTTGCGGTTCGCAGTACTACAGGAGTTCTTGATCTCTCTCCGATGCACAAATATCGAGTGACTGGTCCCGACGCGGAGCCTTACCTGAATCGTTTGCTGACAAGAAACGTTAGTAAAATAGGTGTTGGAAGAGTGGCGTACACCGTTTGGTGTGACGACGCCGGGCAAGTGCTCGACGATGGTACTTTATTCCATCTGGCGGAGAATGATTACCGTCTTTGTGCTTACGCCCGGGCGACTGACTGGCTGGCGTGGTCCGCGGTGGGTTTTGATGTGGAAGTTGTCGATGAGACGGCAGAAATTGCTGCTCTTGCAGTACAGGGACCTACCTCCTGTTCGAGTTTGCGCGCGATGGGGCTGGATGGGCTGGAAAATCTGAAACCCTTTGGCTTAACTCATTTCGATTTTGAAGGTGAGAGCCTGATGGTAAGCAGGACAGGTTTTACAGGAGATCTGGGCTACGAATTATGGATAGCTGCCGAGAAGGCGGAAGCGTTGTGGGATAGTCTATTTGCCGCGGGTAAGCCGTTCATGATTAAACCCTTTGGTACCCACGCTTTGGAGATTGCGCGTATAGAGTGCGGCTTCATCCAGGCCGGGGTAGATTTTATGCCGGCAGAAGAGGTCATTCGACCAGGTCGATCACGTTCTCCATTCGAGCTAGGCCTGGGCTGGTTGGTGGATCTGACCAAGCCTAATTTTAATGGTCGCCAGGCGCTGTTGCGCGAGAAGCGTGAGGGCTCGCGCTACCAGTTTGTTATATTGGATGTCGACGGGAATAAGCCAGCTCACAACTCCTTTGTGATGAAGGGTAATAAGACTGTAGGCACAGTAACGTCGGCAGCGTGGTGCCCTACGGCAAAGTCAAATGTTGCCTTCGCCCAGGTTGAATCTGGCTACGGTGGGATAGGGGAAGAACTGACCGTAGAGATTTACTACGAGCGAGAGCTACAGTGGACGAAGGTGCTGGCTCCATGCAAAGTGCTTGAAAAATCTGTGTTTGACCCGGCTCGACGCCGCGAGACGCCGGCCGTCGCCTTTTAAATCCTGTCTTTGGTGAATTGAGGCAAAACAGTGTGAAAACTATCGCCACCCAGGTCGACGACACGACGCAGTATATGCGGGAAAAAATTGCCGCGGAAAATGCAACAGTCGGCACCGGATTGGACGGGTACTTCTATCGCTCTCATTTAGTTTACGAGCGCGAACTGTCGGCGCTGGTTTATCGAAGCTGGATTTATGCGTGCCACTCGTCAGAACTGGAAAATGCCGGCGACTATGTTCAATTAGAAATTGACGAAGACGCCTTTATTATTTCCAGGGACGCGGATGGTGGTATTCACGCCATGGTAAATGTCTGTCGCCATCGCGGTGCGCGAGTTTGCGAGGCGAAGTCCGGCAACGTCCGAACTTTCGTCTGTCCGTATCACGGTTGGGTGTACAACACCGACGGCAGCCTTCGGGCCGCCAGGCATGTGGAGGCCTACGATACGTTTGAGCCCGAGAAACTAGGCCTGAAAAAGCTGCAGGTCGAAGTTTTTGAGGGGTTGGTGTTTATCAATTGCGACCTGGAGGGAGAGTCATTTGGCGGTCCATTGGAGAATATCAGGCGGCAATTGGGTGCCTACAATTTTGCGAGTGCAAAGATCGCCCATCGCCATGTTTATCAGGTTGACGCCAATTGGAAGTTTTGTGTCGAAAATTATATGGAGTGTTATCACTGTGCCACCTCGCATCGCGCCTACGCTCGCATGCACTCCCTGGCTGACCCCTCTGAGATTGGCCGTCCCGCGGTCGAGGCCATGCTGGCCAAGACCGAGGAAATTACCGGTGTCAAAGGCATCGGCGACTACCACTTCAAGACTTATTCTGATGCCGAGTCCTTCGGTGCCTGCTGTTACCACAGCCGCTATGCGTTGTATGGCGACGGTCTAACCGGTAGCGAGGATGGCAAGTCGGTAGCGCCTTTGATGGGTAACATTCGGGGCTACGATGGTGGTGTCGGTTGTTTCCAGATGGGGCCGTTGACCTTTATGCTCAATTATCCGGATCACGGGGTCTTGTACCGATTTATCCCCCGCGGCCTGACAGCTACCGATATGGAGGTCATCTGGTTTGTCAATGGCGACGCTGTCGAGGGAGTAGATTACGATGTCGACAGGCTAATCTGGTTGTGGAATCGGACCAGCCTCGAGGACGAATACATCATCACGCGAAATAGCGAAGGCGTGAATTCACGTTTTTTTAAACCGGGTCCACTGCACCCTGAATTTGAAAGTTGGGTAGTGGGTTTTAACAAATGGTATATCCACTCTCTGGGACATGCATCATGAAGAAAACAAGTTCGCATCGGGATGCCTACAATACTCATATACTCCATCCTTGGGCCGATCTACCCAACCTCGGAGAGGACAATTCGACTTCTATCATCGTCGAAGCCGAGGGGATCTATATCTACGATGAAGACGGCAATAAACTCATCGATGGTCCCGCCGGTATGTGGTGTATGCAGACTGGATACGGCCGTCGAGAAATTGCCGACGCCGTCGCCGCCCAAATAATGACGCTGGGCTATAATTCTCCCTGGTCCAGTGTCAATACCGTGGAGGCAGAATTAGCCGCGAGAATAGCCAGTAAGACGCCTGGCGACTTGAACCGTATATTTTTTACCACCGGTGGTTCCACCGCAGTCGACGCGGCACTGCGTCTGTGTCAACTGGCGAACAATATCAAGGGAAAACCGCAGAAGAAGTACATTCTTAGTCGGGATCAGGGCTATCACGGCAGTACCTATCTGGCCGGTTCCGTGACAGGCAAGGAGCGTGACAAAAGCGCTATGGATAGCGTGGAGGGACTCGTACATTTTATCAGCGCACCGACCCAATATGGTCGCGCAGAACAAATGGAAGAAGGGGAATTTTGTGACTTCTTGATCGACGAACTCGAGCAAAAAATTCTCGAGCTTGGCCCCGAGAATGTCATGTGCTTAATAGCCGAATTGGTTCTGGCCTCCGGAGGAGTCATCGTGCCACCTGCCGACTATAATCGCCGGTGTTGGGAGATCGCCAAAAAATATGACGTCGTCTACATCGCCGATGAGGTTGTTACCGGGTTTGGCCGTCTCGGCCACTGGTTCGCTTCTGAGGAAGTGTTTGGTGTAGTGCCAGACATCATAACCTTTGCGAAGGGAGTTACTTCCGGGTATGTGCCGCTGGGTGGTTACGCTGTGTCGGACCGATTCATGGAGTCTATCAGCGGTGAAAATGCCGACGGCGTTATTTACTCCAATGGTTATACATGGTCTGGAAACCCCGTTTCCTGCGCTGCGGCGTTGGCAACGTGGGACATCTTTGAAAGCGAAGACCTGTTGGCACATGTGCGCGATGTTGGGCCTTATTTTCAGGAGCAACTCGGCACCCTGATCGACAGTCCTCTAGTTGGAGAAGTTCGTGGCGTCGGCTTGATGGCGGCTGTGATTTTGAAAATTCAGGCGCTCGATGAGGACGATGCACTGACAAAGGACTATGCCATTGGCAAGGTTGTCGACAAGCATTGCCACGATTTCGGCCTGTTGGTGCGTCCGCTTATTAATATGTGTGTGCTGTCGCCGCCGCTGATTATTACGCGTGAGCAGATAGATGATCTTGTTTCTGCGTTGCGCAAAGGCATCGCCGCGGCGCTGGTCGAGCTGCGTGAGGAAGGTATCTGGAAAGACTAGCTGTATTTGCAGGGTGCTGGGATGGTTTATACTCGGGTTCAGTAACTGGGTGAAACATCAGGGAGACGGCAGCACTTTGGAATGGTTATTGGGGTGTCGAGGCCTCTTACAGATCCTATTTTTCCTAGTTATCACGTCGCTAGCGGTGAATAGCCGCGCTCAGAATCTGGTCGATCCGGGCCCGCCTGAGTCCCTCGACGCCCACGATCTTATCGCCGGAGTCATAGATAATACTCGCGGCTTGAGTTCCTATGCGGAAATGACCATGACCATCCACCGACCGGACTGGGAGCGCAGCTCTTCTCTGCAGGCCTGGACTCGCGGTAGGGAGGATGCTTTGATTCGCTTCACCGCGCCCGCTCGGGATGCTGGCAACGCAACGCTTAAAGATCACGAAAAAATGTGGACCTATACGCCCAAACTAAACCGCGTAATAAGGCTGCCTTTCAGCTTGATGTCACAGGGCTGGGCAGGCTCCGATTTTTCTTACAACGACTTGTCGCGAACCGATGCACTGCTTCACGAATATGATCTGAAACTGCTCGATGTCAATGAAAGCGATGAACAAATTGTTTATACCATTGAAGCGATTCCCCATGAGACCGCCGCGGTGGTTTGGGGTAAGGAGCTTATTGTGTTCAGGTCTGACAACGTGCTTTTGGAACAAGTTTATTTCGATCAGGATATGGAGCCCTTAAAGAAACTAATTGGCAGCGATATTCAGGCGATGGGCGGGAGGGTGTTTGCGACGCGAATGCGCATGATCAAGTTGAACGAACCCGATAACTGGACGGAGCTGAATTACACAGAGGCCGAGTTCGATATCGAACTCGATGACGGACTTTTCACTGTTTTTTCCCTAAAAACAGGCCGGACGAGGTAGCCGCGATGGTGGTCTGGGCCATAGCCTGGCGAAATCTGTGGCGCAATCAAAGACGCACCTGGTTGACAGCGAGTGGCATCGCATTTGCCTGTGTGCTCCTGTTGTTTTCGCGCAGCATGCAGTTAGGCAGTTATCGTGATCAGATCAACGCGACTACCGCGTTGCTGACCGGGCACGTGCAGGTGCAGCACCCTAAATATCTTGATGATCCCAAATTAGAGTATCTGGTTCCCGGGGCTGCGGCACTCGCTGAGCAGTTGCTGAAACTGGATGGCGTCGCGGCAACCACATTGCGTACTTCTGCTTTTGCTTTGTTGTCGGTTGACGAGCGCAGTTTTGGGGCAGAGGTTGTTGGGGTTCGACCCGAGGCTGAATTGATGGTGTCGACCTTGCCCGCAACAATTACCGAGGGACGTTACCTCGAAGGCGGCTCTGAGGTGGTGATTGGTAAGTTACTGGCCACTAATTTGGGTGCGCTTCTGGGCGATGAACTCGTGCTTTTGGGAACGGGTCCCGAAGGTGGAGTAGCCGCTTTGGCTCTGACCATTGTCGGTATCTTCGATACCGGCTACGCCGCTCTCGACCGTGGTTTGGTGCAGTTACCTCTTGAGACCTTCCACGAGGGCTTCTATATCGACGATGCGGCTGGTGTGGTGATACTGCAGCTGGAGGATGCTGGAGATGCAGAGCGAGTTACCGCGGCGGTGACCTCACAATTGCCCAGCGACATGGTGGCAAGGCCCTGGCAGGTACTGCTACCGGATGTGGTTCAGGGGATCGCCCTGGACAAAATTAGCGCGCGCCTCATGTACGGCATAATCACCTTCATCGTGCTGTTCAGTATAGTAAATTCATTTGTCATCACAATTTTTGAGCGAACCCGGGAGTTCGGCATGTTGTTGGCCATTGGTATGCACCCCTGGAGCATCATCGGTATGTTGCAATTAGAAGCCCTCTGGTTGGCGCTTTTGGGTGCGGTTTTAGGTGGTCTCGTGTCGTTACCGATACTGACCTGGCTGATATTCAACGGCATCCCCATAGCCGGTATGGAGGAGATGACCCGGGGCATTGTTCTGCCGACTCACATCAAAGGTGCGTTTGTACCACTTCAGTTATTGGCGATACCGCTCGTGTTCGTTCTTGGTTGTCAGGTTGCCTCATTAATGCCTGGATTGCGGTTACTGCGCGTCCATCCGGTCGAGGCCTTGCGTGCAGAGTAGCATTCCATTCACTATGCTGTTACAACTTGGATGGCGTAATATTTGGCGCCACAAAATCCGCAATGGCATGATGTTTGTCGCTATTCTGACGGCGGTGGCCACTATTGTTTTGGCTAATGCGCTGATCCGCGGCTGGCAACTCGATATGGTGGAAGCCGCGGTTGGAAATCTCACCGGTCACGTAAAAATTCTTTCGCCAGGGTATCTGGCTGATCCCTCAATAGAAAATAGTTTCGCGCTCGGAGAAGATTTTCAACCGGGAATCGATAGTAAATTACTGGTCGGCTGGACCTCTCGGGTGGTAGTGCCGGGGGTTATCATATCCGAGCACCATACGCGTGGAGTACAACTGGTCGGGATAGACCCGGCGGACGAAGTCTCGATATCATTTCTGGGTAGCGCGGAGCTGCAAGGCGAGATGTTAAAAGGGGTGACAGACCGACGCGTGCTGATAGGACGCGCCATGGCGGAAAAACTAAAAACCCGGGTTGGCCGCCGCGTAGTGCTGATGTCCCAAGGCGGCGACGGTCGCAATCGAGAGGCTGGCTTTCGGATAGCGGGTATTTACGACACAGAGGGCAGTGGTCAGGAGAAGTTCACCGTCTTTGTTGGGCGCTCGGCGCTCCAGGAATTCCTGGGTAGCACAAATGTAACAGAGGTATCGTTTCGACTTGTCGATGATGAAAATATTCAAGTACTTAGAGTGCTGCTAGAAAAACAGTTCGAACAGCTGGAGATCAGCAGCTGGGATGAATTGGATCCACAGGCCGCCGCGATGTTCAAGTTTGCAGGCGTCGGTATCATTATATGGTTCGCGATCCTGATGACCGCACTGGGCTTCGGTTTGGTCAATACTCTGGTGACCGCCGTGATGGAAAGAGTGAAAGAGCTTGGCATGCTTCGAGCTGTCGGTATGCGACCGGGTACCGTCATCATCCAGGTTGTCATTGAGTGTTTGTTGATTGTCGGTATAGGAGTCGCGCTGGGCTTGCTGCTGGGTGCATTTTTTACGTATCAATTGCGTGAGGGTATCGACTTGAGTGAGTGGGCCCAGGGTATAGAGGCATTCCACATTCAAGCCACGCTGATCCCCCGCTTGTTGATGAAGGATGTGTTGCTGGTTGCGTCACAGAGTCTGTTGTTCGGTTTGATAGCGAGTATTTATCCGGCATGGCGTGCAGTGCAAGTGCGTCCGTTGGAGGCCATGAGGCGATAGGTGACAATGCAGGGGAGACTAGTTGATGGGTTTCAACAGGGATGAGTAATATGAATCGCGCAGTCGTGTCCTGCAAAGACGTTAGCCGGGTGTATTACAGCGGTGAAATTTCTGTGACCGCGCTCGCGGGTGTGCGGCTAGAGGTAAAGCAGGGCGAGTTTGTCAGCCTGGCTGGTCCGTCGGGCTCCGGTAAGTCGACCTTGCTCAATTGTATTGGCGGGTTGGACCGTCCCAGCAGTGGCACCGTTACTGTCGACGGGGTTGAATTGGGAAGCCTTAGCGAAAGTCAGTTGGCGGATATGCGCCTGGACAAAATTGGTTTCGTCTTTCAAGCCTATAATCTCATTCCCGTACTTTCAGCACGGGAAAACGTGGAGTTTATAATGCATCTTCAGGGAGTTGCAGCGTCCGATCGACGCCAGCGTGCCATGGATGTGCTGGATTCTCTGGGTGTAGGCGGCCTGTCTGAGCGGCGCCCGGGAGAATTATCGGGCGGCCAGCAACAACGGGTAGCTGTGGCTCGTGCCATTGTCAGCAATCCAGTTTTGCTGCTGGCCGATGAACCCAGTGCCAACCTGGACTCGAAAACAACAGCGGGATTGCTGGATCTGTTGCGACAAATTAATGAGGAGCACGGGATGACTATCGTGACGGCTACCCACGATCCGGCTGTGATGGCCTATGCGCGCAGACGTATTCAGCTTCAGGATGGCCTGATCGTGTCCGATGAACTGGCAACTGATCGCGACGGCTGAGCACGGTGGAGGCACAACAGGGTACTGATAAACTGAGGAAGTTGCTCCTGATCATAGGCCTGATTGGCTTGCACATTGGGTGTGTTGAGCTACAGGCTGCTGAATTAAATGCTCGACTGAAGGCCTTTGCGACGCTCAATGACCTACCCGATACCGATGTGCTGTTGCTGGATAGCGACAACCCTCAGCTTCAAACTAATTTAGATTTGCGTATGCTGTTCCGGCACGACATTGGCGGTTGGGAGTTCGTCGTAGATCACAGCACCACCATCCTCAATGGGGCGGGCCTCGATAGCCTGAGAAGTTCGACCCTTGATCAAGTGCCCACCGAAGACAATATAAGTGCCCTGGATCTAAGCTGGACACTGGATGATGGAGAGCGACACCAGTTTTTTCACCGGTTCGATCGCTTGGCCGTGCGCTATCGAGCAGATAGCTGGGGCGTTACTCTGGGCCGCGAGGCGGTAACCTGGGGGAGTGGTAAGGTATTCAATCCCATGGATCTTTTTGCTCCTTTTGCGCCCACCACGATTGATCGCGATTATAAAGCCGGTGTCGATCTCATTGTTGTAGACAAACTTTTCTCTACAGGTAGCGACGTCCAGGTGCTGGGGGTTTTCAGGCGTGATAAGACGGGCGAGTATGACTCTGAGGAAGGGTCTTATGCTGCCAAGTGGCGGACGTTTCTGGGTGCCACTGAGCTGGAGCTGGCCCTTGGCAGGCACTATCGGGACAGTGTTGTGGCCGTTAGCTTTCGCCTGCCCGTTGGAGGTGCTCTCGCGCAAGCCGACTGGGTGGCTACGCAGTTGGATCTGGAGGACGAGTGGCGCATCTCGGCAGTAGCAAATATCGACTATAGCTTTAGCTTAAATCAAAAGACCGCGTACATTTTTGCGGAGTACTATCGCAATGGCTTCGGTGAGGATGAAACGCCCCAAAGCCCCGAAGGACTTTCTGTTCCGCTTGGTGCACGTCTGGCCCGTGGTGAAGTCTTTGGCATAACTAAAAATTATTTGGCTATGGGTGGTAGTTTTCAGTGGCATGCGCTGCTGACGCAGTCGGCTACGGTACTGTGGAACCTCCACGACAACTCAACACTATGGCAGACGAGTATTGCCTACGAACCCGGAGATAATCAGCGTATTGAGGCGGGTATAACCGCAAGCGTGGGTAATCGAGGTGATGAATATGGCGCAATCGAGATCGGTGAGGGTATTACCACCGGCGGTGGAGAGCGTTTGTTTGCACGCTGGGTGTACTATTGGTGAATGACTAATTTGTTGCATATTTGATGTTTTCTTAAGGAGTAGCTAAGAATTCATCGGCAGAATCGTTGTCCAGGATAAAGATAAAGGGACAACAGATGAATCAACAGCAAACTCATAATAGCGTGACCACCGAAGTTCAGGCTTCTCAGTGTCGAAGCCAAGCTTTCATACAGCCTGGCTGCTCGGTTCTGGGTGCTGTACAAATGGCCCCTGAGCGCGAATCGATCGAACGGTACATAACCAGTGTTTTCGATGCGGCATATAGCGCTCGCATACTGGATTTTCTGCCGCTGCTGTTTGCACTGATTAAAAACGACTCTATTGCGGCGACGCTGGGCTTGCGTAGCGCGTCCGCCAGTCAGCTCTTTTGTGAGCGGTACCTGGAAGAGACAGCTGAAGAACTCGTATTGCGAATGAGCGGTGAGGCAGTCAGGCGCGATCACATAATGGAGATGGGTAACCTCGCGGCAAACGGTGGAGTGCAAAGTGCCTGGCTGTATGTTCTGGTTGTGGCAGGGCTCAATCGTGCGGGGGTACGCTGGTTACTCTTTGCTGCCAATCGCGCTGTGCAGAACTCTATCGGAAAATGTAATTTCACGCCCCTGAGGATCTGTCCAGCCGACCCCGGTAAACTCGGTGCGGAGGCGGTCAATTGGGGTAGTTACTATGATGGTAAACCCGATGTGATGCTGGGTGATCTGGCTCTGACGGTGGCGCAGGCGCAAGCGCAACCGATGTTGGCTGATCTGCTTGCCAGCCACGAGAGCGAGATCGATTATATTGCCGCAGCTGTCATGGCTTATCAGTCTTGAGCCTTCTATTGGACGTGCTGGGGCGCAGAAAGTCGCAAAGCCCGGCTATTTTTGCCGGCGGGAGTGAGGTTTCCGCCGGGTCACTGCTTGAAAAAGTGCAGTTAATGGCACGGGAATTAAAAGAATGCGGAGCCGAAGTTGTTGGCCTGTATTCCAGCAACAGCATTGATTGGGTGGTGATCGACCTGGCCTGCCAGTTATCGGGGGTATGTTTGATTCCTATTCCCACCTTTTTCTCGAGCCGACAGTTTAGTCATGTCCTGCACAGAGCCGGCGTAGATACTCTGATCTATGGCGAGCCAGTTCCCGTGGAAGTAGTTGTAGATGATGCCGTGAAGATACCGGCGATGGAACAATTGAAATCGCTGTCGGTGCTTAGACTGAAGGTTGAGCGCAGAGCGGAAATACCAGCGGGTTGCCACAAAATTACTTTTACCTCCGGGTCGACAGGCGAACCCAAGGGCGTATGTTTGGGCACTGAGCAGTGCCTTGCCGTTGCCGGGTCACTGGCCGAAGTGGTAGAGCTGGAAGAGCCTCGCCACCTTTGTCTTTTGCCGCTGAGTACCCTGCTGGAAAATATTTGTGGCATATATATGCCTTTGCTGCTGGGTGGCAGCAGCATAGTGGTGCCGCCAGGTGAGTTGGGTATGGGCGGCAGTTCAAAATTAGAGCTTCCACGCCTGCTTCAGGCGTTAGACGAGTGGCAACCGAACAGCATAATACTCGTACCGCAATTGTTGGCAGCGTTGGACGCGGCCATGGCAGGGGGCTGGCTGCGGCCAGAATCACTTAAATTTGTGGCCGTCGGCGGTGGTAGGGTCTCCGCGTCAATGGTTGCGCGGGTGCGGGACGCAGGCCTCCCGGTTTACGAAGGCTATGGTCTGTCCGAGACCGGATCGGTGGTAAGCGTCAATTACCCTGCAGCCCATAAACCAGGGACTTGTGGAAAGGTACTCCCACATGTGACGGTGCGTGCCGAGAACCGTGAACTCATTGTTAGTGGCAACACTTTTCTAGGTTATCTTAATGAGCCCGAGAGCTGGAATCGTGAGGAGGTCGCGACTGGCGACCTCGGAGAGATCGATGCCGATGGTTTTGTGTCTGTGGTCGGTCGAGAAAAAAACGTACTGATCTCGAGCTTCGGTCGGAATATCAGTCCGGAATGGGTTGAAAGTGAACTGATGGGGTCCGGCGTTTTTGCCAACTGTATCGTTATGGGCGAAGCGAGACCGTATTGTGTGGCGCTTGTACAGGTGCTCGATGCGCAATCCAACAGCTCCCAGGTTCAGGTCGCGATAGATTCGGTGAATGCCGGGCTTCCCGATTACGCCAGAATCGAGCGATGGATGTACCTCGAGGAACCACTTTCCGTAGAGAATGACCTGCTTACTGCCAATGGCCGTCCCCGGCGTACAGCCATCGAATCACACTACGCTGAACGCCTTGAAAGTCTTTACCAACTCGACCAAGCAACTATTAACTACCGGCGGGAGTCCACGGTCTCATGAATTTTTTTGACGTTTTACAAAATCAAACTACAGAACAACGCAACTGGCTCATGGCTAGTCCCATAATGCACAAGGCAGTAGCAGGGAACATGACGCTACCAGAATATGTTGCCTATCTGTGTCAGGCCTATCATCACGTGCGACATACGGTTCCTCTGTTGATGGCGGCTGGATCACGGCTGGGACCCGAACAGGAGTGGTTGCGGGTGGCCACGGCGGAGTATATCGAGGAGGAAATAGGGCACGAACAGTGGATACTCAATGATATTGAGGCCTGTGGTTACGATCGGGAGCGGGTGATCAATTCAATGCCCAACTATGCCACCGAGATAATGGTTTCCTATGCTTATCACGTCATTGATCGCGTCAACCCGCTTGGATTCTTTGGGATGGTTCACGTGCTGGAGGGAACCAGTGTGGGTGTGGCTGACAGTGCAGCGGAGGGTATTCAGACAGGGCTGGGACTGCCCAACAAGGCGTTTTCCTACCTGCGATCTCACGGAGCCATTGACGTGGAGCATATCGCGTTCTTTGAGGCGTTAATGAATAAAATCAGCGAACCTGCCGAGCGCGATTTGATCGTTCACTGCTCCAGGAATTTCTACCGATTGTTTGGTGGCGTACTCAGGTCCATTGAACCAGAGCAAGGACTGGGGCTGGCGGCCTGAGTATGGATATTTCTGGTAAATTTGTAGTAGTGACAGGGGCCAGTGGAGGCATAGGTGCGGCTTTGTCGAGGCAGTTGGATAAAGCTGGCGCAAAGCTATTACTGGTCGGCAGAAATGAGGAGAAGCTGCAAGAATTGCTCGCAGAGCTCTCGGGTGAGGGACACAGGATAGTCAGAGCTGACATAACCACAGCTACCGGTAGGGATGCTGTGTCCGGCGCCTGTGGTGGAGAACTGGATGTGTTGATAAACAACGCTGGTCTCAACGGGTTGGCCCTTCTTGAGAGCCAAGCGGTTGGCGATATAGAAGCTCTGACACAAATTAACTTGCTGGCTCCGATATTATTGTGCCAGCGATTGCTACCTGAGCTGAAACTAAGGGACTCGGGAATAATTTTGAATATCGGCTCGACCTTCGGAAGCATTGGCTACCCTGGCTTTGCGGTTTATAGCGCTAGTAAATTTGGTCTAAGAGGCTTTACTGAAGCTTTAAGGCGCGAGTTGGCAGATACCGCAATTCGCGTCTTATACTTTGCTCCGCGCACTACATCCACAGCAATGAATTCGGCAAAGGTGGATGCCATGAACGCTCAGTTGGGTAACGCATGTGACGACCCCAAGGAAGTGGCCAAAGCAGCTGTGAATATGCTCCGTTTCGGAGGCTCGAGTCGATTTCTCGGCTGGCCCGAGAAGTTGTTTGTGAAATTAAATGGATTGTTTCCTACACTGGTGGATAATGCTCTCAGAAAACAATTGCCGATTATCAAGACCTTTGCGGCCCGGTGAAAACTGGCTTCCGTTGGAGCTGAGTGTATGCATGTATTGTTGGTGGAAGATGACGAAGCGTTAGCAGCTGGCATAATTCGTGGCTTGCGTGACGAGGGGTTTGTTGTCAATGCTGTGGCCACTGGGGCATTGGCTCTGGCGGCTGTTCGATCCGATCCCCCAGACCTGATGGTTCTCGATCTCGGTCTACCAGATATGGACGGTATGGAGGTTTTGTCGACCTTGCGGAAAACACAGGCCTCGCTTCCAGTGCTGTTGCTGACGGCCCGCGACAGTATGGAAGATAAGATCAGGGGTTTGGATAAAGGCGCCGATGACTACGTCGTCAAGCCCTTTGAAATGCCCGAGTTGTGCGCGCGTTTGCGCGTTATAGAACGCCGTCTGGGTACTCCGGTCGCTAGCAGCATCATAGAGGTCGGGGATGTTACTCTGGATTCGGCATCGCTCGCTGTAACGTGCCGAGGGTCTGTCGTAGAACTGCCGAGAAGAGAATACATGCTACTCAAAGCTTTATTGGAAAGCGCAGGCCGCGTGCTAACCCGGGAAGTTCTAGAGACGCGACTATATAGCTGGGGAGAGGAGGTTTCGAGTAACGCATTGGAAGTACATGTTCACCAGGTACGGAAAAAGCTCTATCCTGAGCTCATCAAAACTGTACGTGGGGTCGGTTACACCGTCGGCAAAATGTGAATTCAATTCGAATCTACCTGGTAAGCGTGCTGCTAGCCACGTTTTCCCTGGTCACCTTTCTCGCGGCGCTCAACGGCTATCGTTCGAGTATGGCAGAGGCCGAGACGCTAATGGACAGGCAGCTTGCCGATAGCAGCTACTTGCTGTCCCTGGCACCCATTCCCGTGGCCAGAATCGGAGTTGAAGCTGGATTTAATGATCACGCATTTCAGATTTGGGCGGGATCGATCCTCTCGACCCACTCACCCAATGTAGGCACCGAGGCGATAACGCCATTTGAAGAAGGTTTTCGATACGCCAATTTTGGGGGCTATCGCTGGCGCACCATGACTCGTCGGGCGCGTGGTGGCACTTGGATTATGGTCGCTGAGCGAACAGATATAAGGCAGCAACAGGTTGAAAATATTGTCCTGAAGTCGATTATGCCGCTGATTTGGTGGTTGCCTGTGTCCGGCGTATTGGTCTGGGTGATAGTTTCTCGCGGTCTGCGGCCATTGCGTGAATTGGTGGCTCAGATAGATAGAAAAGATATTCACGACTTTACGCCGCTTTATGCTCCACAGCCTACACTCGAACTGTCCCGAATTGTCAGCTCAACTAATGCCTTGTTGGCACGCCTGGCGGCCGCATTCGAGCGAGAAAAGCATTTTGCCGACAATGCCGCCCACGAGTTACGCACACCATTGAGTGCGCTGAAGGTACATTTGTATAATTTGCGTAGTGAGCTGCCGACCGATAGCGAGGCGCTCAGGTTCGTAAATGAGAGCGTCGATAGAATGCAGCATTTGATTGAACAAATCCTGGATTTAAATCGCACCAATCCAGACGCTTTTAAAGCACAGTGCAGTAACCTTGATTTACACGCGTTAGTACAGAAGGTTACGGCCGAAACCTATCCGGTTTTCCTTAACAAAAACCAGAGTTTGGAGCTTTTCGGTGAGCCTCTGATGATGAGCGGAGACGGTCTTATGCTGGAAACTATGGTGCAGAATATCCTCGATAATGCAGCCAAATACACACCCGCTGGTGGCCAAATAAAACTGACGATCACACGGGAGAAGGGAGCCCCTAAGTTAGTTGTTGAAGACTCGGGACCTGGTATTCCGGTCGAAGCAAAGGATCGCGTATTTGAGCGATTCTACCGCCTTGGTGGCGATCGTCATAAATCGGGAACGCTTGGCTGCGGTCTCGGACTCGCTATTGTTCAACACATTGCCGTGCTGCACAATGCGACTATTGTTCTGGATGAATCATGTTTTGATTCGGGCTTGTCGTTTGCGGTGACTTTTCCCGCAGACGTAGCGGAGGCTGCGTGAAATTTTCAATCTGGAAAATTTGTTTCACGGTGTGGTTCGTCGGTTTCCCCGTCGTCGTAGCCGCTAAGCCTCCTGTTGTTGAAATCGAAATTCGCGATCATCTGTTCCATCCTTCTGAACTGTATATTCCCGCAAAAACCAAGGTGAAGTTGATAATTTATAACCGCGACCCCACCCCAGAAGAATTCGAGAGCTACGAGCTCAATCGGGAAAAGGTAATCATGGGAGGTCGCAAGGCGACAATATTTATTGGGCCCTTGCCCGTTGGAGAATATCCGTTTTTTGGCGAGTTTAACCCGCGCACTGCACAGGGTAAGGTAATCGTCGAATGAGATTCTCCATATGTTGATGAACTCTGTCATCGTTGTGTTGCGCGAGGTGCTGGAAGCCGCCGTACTGATGAGCCTACTGGTGGTTTATGCTATCAACATGCGTTTCGGTCTGGCTTGGCTGCGCTGGTGTATACCGCTTGGTCTGCTAGGCATTTCAATTTATACGGTGGGCATGGATGAGGCGACCGACTGGTTGGATGGCACTGGTCAAGAGATCGTGAATGCAATGTTGCAGTTGACTATCTACTTGCTTATTGCAGCCGTGCTACTTTGTATAAACCTTGCTGCCCTGGGGCGGAAATCACTCTCCTCGTGGTGTCGCATCTTTATGGGTTTGGCAATAGCGACTGCGATGATCAGGGAGGGTTCTGAGATCGTGATCTACACCTCCGCGTTTATGGCAGAGGAGTCACTGCGTAGCGCCGTCCTCGGGGGTAGTGTAATTGGTGCGGGCATTGGTCTTAGCGTTGGTATTTTGCTGTTCTATTTTTTCCGATTTCTGGCGCGGGATGTGTCCACTGTTCCGGGGGAGCTTTGCCTCGCGCTCGTGGGGGGAGGCATGGTCATGCAGGCGAATTTACTTATCGACCAGGCCGGGTGGCTGGATTATCAAGCACCACTATGGGATAGCAATTTTCTCATATCTGAGAGCTCCCTCAGTGGACAACTGCTCTATGCTATTTTTGGATATGAGGCGACGCCCACGCCTCAACAAATGACGGTCTATGTAGTCAGTATATTACTGCTGCTCGTCGTGATATGCGTGCCTGCATGCGTGCAACGATATAAGCCTAAAGCAGAATTATGACATGAACTCATGGACGAGGTTTTTCATATTGGTGTCGCTCGTTTACATAGCTGTGGAGAGCAGAGAAGTTCTGGCTGACGGTGCTGTCGTGGACAAAATATATCACCCCTATGTAGAGCAGCTGGAGCGAGAGGTTGAATGGCGGGCGTCCTTCGAGGAGGGGATCGATGGTGTCATCGACGCCAGGCAAGTCCATAAGTTAGGTTTTGGATCAGCCCTTACCGAATATTGGTTTGGCGAAATCTATTTGATCGGGGAAAAGACATCGGCGCAGGGTTTTGACATTGAAGCAGTCGAAATCGAGGCGCGTTGGCAACTCAGTGAGCAGGGCGAATACGCTGTTGATTGGGGCTTGTTGTTCGAAATTGAAAATGAATTTGACGAAGATATTTGGGAGCTCGCCACCAAGCTATTGGTTGAAAAGGAATGGGGTCGATTTAGTCACACAGCCAATGTTTCCTTCATATATGAGTGGGGAGAGGACATACATAACGAGTTTGAAACGGGGTTGGCTCTTCAGAGCCGCTACCGATACTCGCCTTATTTTGAGCCCGCTTTGGAGTTCCATGCCGGGCAGGATACACGTAGCCTTGGACCAGCGATTCTCGGTTCGGTACCTCTGGATGTTGGTCGTAGGCTGCGCTGGGAAGCTGGCCTCAGTTTTGCCCTGGATGGCGAAAGCGCGGATCACACGCTGCGCTTGGCCCTTGAATACGAATTTTAATCAGTAGTTGATATTGGGTGTTCCGGAGGGATAGAAATGGCCGACCAGTTCCATTCCGGCGTCATCACAACACTGCAGTGAATGCTCCTGCTGCGCAGGAAGAAAGATAAAGTCGCCAGCCTTGACGTCTGTTCTTCGGTTTTCAGTCCACATGGTTCCATGTGCACTAAGAATCATTAATGTCTCTTCGTACAGATGGCGGTGGGGGGCGGCCTTTGACTTGGGTATTTGACCAATAAATTGGGCCACCTCATCACTACCGATTGTTTCTCCAACAAGTACCTGATAAAACCGATCTGCCATCGACTCCTGTTGGGACGGATCGAACGCCACGGTGCGATTCGGATACTCGCTTTGGAAGTTGTAGGTAACTTGGTCTACAGTCTTCAGGCCTTTGCCACCGGGGCAGATACAGATCAAAAATTCCATTGGTTGGCCGTTGTCATCAGCGCTTAGCTCAAATGTCTCTCCGGGACGGATGTGAACCCCCATCCTGGGTGCAAGTTTGTAGAGCATCCCGGAAACGTTAATGTTGCCTCCACCGGCGTGTACGTAAATCACTACGTCGGCACCCGGACTGGCCAAAGCAGTGCTGCCAGACTGCAGCAAGCGGCCAGCATATTGACTCAGGTGCTCGGCACCGTCTTCTACTGTGATGATGGGCGCAACACTAATGTTACCTAACTGCTTCCACTGAAGTGCTGAAGGCCGTTGGACATAACAATTTCCATCGAGCATTGCCCGTCCATTTTTATCGAATTCCACATATTCGGAATTCTGACGTAACTGCGCCAGTGGTCGTTCATCGGCAGCGTATTCATCTGTAAGGTTGTTGTGAGAGCCATCGCATAGGGGTTGTAAACTCGTGTGTTTACAGCCACAAAACAGCGCAGTCGTATTGGCGGTCGCGGTGTAGCGCAGCGGCTTGAATTCAGTGCCCGCGTGAGATTTGTCGCAAAAGGGCTGTGTCTTGCTTAAACCACAAGAGCACCAGAGATAATTTTTTCCCTCTTCGACCACGACCGCGTAGGGTTTGAATTGCGCTACTACCGGCTTTTCCAATTGTTGCGTCCTTGGCTAAACTGGCTGGGGTGGCCAGATTCTGCACATGTGATACATTGATTCCCGACTGAGTATAACAATACTAAATCCTGTGGCATGGTAGCAATATGCAACGAACTCAAATTTGTAATCCGGGGCCCAGTGGGTCGCAGATTTGAAAACTGAAACCTGGTCATCACAGGCCACCTTTCTTTACGCGACTATCGGTTGTTCAGTAGGTTTGGGCAATCTTTGGCGCTTTCCCTACATTGCCGGGCAGAATGGTGGTGGTGCATTTGTACTGGTCTACATCGGTTTTGTTTTGCTGGTTGGAATTCCGCTGGTCATGGCCGAGTTGGCTATCGCAAGGCGCGGTCACGGCAGCCCGGTTGCATCGGTTACAGCGGTCGCGCGCGATGAATCACGCAGCCGTGGTTGGCGCCTAATAGGTTGGATGAGTGTGCTCGCACCGTTGTTGGGGCTCAGTTTCTACTCGGTCGTGGGTGGGTGGTCACTGGATTACCTGGTACAGGCGGGGAGTGGTGCTTTTTCACAGATAAACGGTGAGCAGGCGGGAGAATTGTTTTCCGGCATGTTGAACTCGCCAAACCGAATGATCCTGTCGTTCTCGCTGATGATAGCCTCGGTCACGCTGGTGGTCGGCATGGGCTTGAGCAACGGTATCGAACGCGTGACGAAAGTCATGATGCCTTTGCTGGCAGTGCTGTTGGTTGCACTGGCCATCTATGCCAACATTGTCGGAAACTCGGCCCGCGCCTGGTCTTTTTTGTTTAGTCCCGATTTTTCTCAACTCACCGCTGACTCTATTTTGATTGCGCTTGGCCAGGCCTTATTTTCAATAGCGGTGGGTACTGGGGCACTACTTGCATACGGTGCCTACTTACCGGCTGATGTGTCAATCCCTCGGGCGGCCTGGGCCATAGGCTTAGCTGATACGGCTGCTGCTCTATTTGCTGCGCTGCTGATTTTCCCCATCGTATTCGCCGCTGGTCTTGATGCCGGAGAGGGACCTGGGTTGATTTTTGTTACTCTGCCCGTGGCTTTCGCCAGTATGCCTGGTGCGCAGATCGTAGGGCCTTTGTTCTTTCTCCTGATTTTTACCGCGGCATTTACTTCTGGGCTGGGCATGATGGAACCCTTTGTGTCCTGGGCGGAAGAGCGCCGTTGGTTAAGCCGCCCCTGGGCCGCGATTGTTACTGCTGTAGCGGTATGGCCTTTGGGTCTGGCGGCAGTATTTTCTTTTAATCGATGGAAGGACTTCACGCCGTTGGATGCTGTGCCGCAATTGGCTGGAAAAACAGTATTTTCGATATTGGACTATGGCGTATCAAATCTCGTGTTGCCACTTAACGCTTTGCTGATTGCGCTATTTGCGGGCTGGGCGATCTTGGGTTCGCGGATGCGTGAAGATATTGGTATAGAGTCAGAACTGGGCTGGAGGCTTTGGCGTCTCTCGACTCAATTCATCGCACCGATAGCAATTTGCGCGGTGTTTTTCCTCAACTTCGCGGCCTGAGTCGGGCGCCGTCACACTAGCTTTGTCGCCGAGCTTGACCTCCGTAGGTTCTTTTCCCGTTTTTCCAGCAGTTTCGCGGATAGCCCCGGCCCCTTGCCGGGCTTCGTCCATGGGCATACTTCGATGCAGATCCCGCAACCAACAGTCGCTGTGAAGTAGGGCGCGCACTTGTCAAAGTCGACATACCACTTGGTTTCCCCTCGCACCAGTTGCTTGTCATCCGCGATCGCGTCCACCGGGCAATCAATAGTGCAACGTCGGCACCCTATGCAGAGGTCGTCTACTGCGATGTCTATGGGTTGATCGATTGCGAGCGGTAGGTCAGTCAATATGGTCGCAATGCGCATGCTCGAACCAAATTCTTTACAAATCAGAGAGCCGTGTTTGCCCAGCTGTCCTAGTCCAGCACTGACCGCCAGTGGTATGTGCAGTA
>JBLHKV010000026.1:0-22767 GCA_047618115.1 Halieaceae bacterium
CTTCTCTACTTGAAAAACCTGTTAGCTTTCTTCGGCTTACTGAGTAGATTCAACACTGTACCTGCTACTCATAATCGGCAGGTCGAGTGTTCGAATCACTCTGGGCCCACCATTTTTTATAGATTTCATGGAGTTATAGAACTGCGAGCTTCTGACTATAGCGGAGCGACGCTCTTCCTCATTTCTATTCACCGCTCTGCACGATCTAGGCCAAATCTCCGCCATAGGTAATCAGCTCATCGCCCCATGGTCTTGGTATAGCCTTGCCAAAGTCTTCTCAGAGAGTGGCAGTGTGGTGCACTCTCGATAGCGTCGCGCACTATGGGGGGGGGTACTTCCCCCTTTGTACATCACTCGTTGTATTTGTCTGCCCGTAAATTTTTTTGAAGTTCCATAAAGGCGCGATTACTTCGATCGATTATTGGCGAGAGATAGCGCGGGTACTGCCATTGGGCTCTGGAAAAGCTTCGGTGGGAATCGGTGGCGTTGGTAACTATTCATACGGCAATTCTACTGAAACCGGCCGGTAAAGTTGTCAGTACCACCAAACTGCAGGCGATTAGTCTCAGATCATCTATTACGCTACACGGATCATCACTTTACCGTTGGCTTGCCCCGCCTCCAGATACTGATGAGCTTGAACAATGGAATCCAAGCCAAATTCGCTGTCGATATTGGCCACAATTCCATCATCTCTAATGCACTTCATGACATATGACAATGCTTCTCCGTTGGACTTGAACAATGACCAACCGTAGCGAATGCCTTTTCTCCGACAGCGCATCTTCTGCCGAATAAAGGCGGCAGCTGAAACGAGCAAGCCGCGCGGTATACCTTTTTCGGTAATATTTATTATCATCGGAGTTACGATACTGGTGTAAAAACCACCACGAGTAATGATGCTCAACGATCGCGCTTCGTAATCAAAACCTATGGTATCGAGCACGCCATCAACGGCACCAGCGGCATCTTCAAACTGCTGTGCCTTGTAGTCAATCGCTAGGTCAGCGCCCAGAGCTTTGACTTTATCCATGTTTGCTTCGCTGCAGGTTGTAATAACTGTCGCTCCCCAGAGTTTTAGTAGCTGGATCGCAAAGCTGCCCACACCACCTGCGCCGGCGTGGACGAGAATTCGCTGTCCCACGCAATTTCCTGGTTCAATTCCGCCCACCTCCACCAGCGCTCGCCATGTTGTGAGCGCCACGTAGGACAAGCTGGCGGCGTCGCGAATATCAACAGTAGCAGGCACTACCGCTGCCGCAGTGTCAGGCACTCGGCAGTACTGTGCACAGCAACCTTGATCCTCAGGGCCCAGCGCAAATACGACCACATCCCCAATACTGAATCGGTCAACCGCGGCACCCACCTCTACCACTTCGCCAACGCCATCCCGACCCAGCACCAACGGCCAGACGGCCTCGCGTTTGCGTTCCATAATCTGTCTGCCGTAACCGCCGCGCATATGAATATCAATCGGGTTCAACGAGGCGTATCGAACCTTTAGCAGCAGGTCGCCTTTACGCAGGAATGGGCGGGGCAATAAATCGTCCACCAGTAAAACGTCAGCTGCGCCGTAGGTTTTTTGATATGCGGCTTTCATAGTTTGTCACCGTTTCTGTATAGGTTTACCGATTGGCTCATTCTGGCTCCAACGCTTCGCGTTTAACCGTCCCAAAAGAATTCAAAGCCGGGAAGATGTTGGCCGCCGTCCTGGCCAATCTCCCGGCTAATCAAGGTATTGAGCTTGTCATTCAGCGCGACAATGAGGGCCTTGTGTTGCTGTGGATTCTCAGCAAGATTTTCGTTTTCCTCAGGGTCTTCCAGTGTGTCGTAAAGCTCCAGATCGTTGCGCCGCAACAACTCTTCGAAATCTCCGGGCACATGATGGTCAGTAACCGAGAAGTAGCGAGCGAACTTGTAGCGGTCGGTAACGATACCGCGCATCTGGCTGCGCAGATCAAAGCGAGGAAACTGAAACTCGCTGACTACTGCCTTCCACTTCGCTTTTGATCCCGACGCAGTTGCCAGCGCAAGAAAACCCTTCGTGAACTCCGCATCTGCCGTTGCCAAACCGGTCCACTGGATCAATATACCACTGTCAGCACGAGGCCCCGCCTGCTCAGGATCGAATAGAGCCTGAGAGAAATCCCGGCCCACAAGATGCGAGTATTTCTTCTTCACTACGGCGGGATCTGGCGCCGTTAGCGCAATAGTTGTGGGTACAATATCGAGTAACGATACCAGCGCCTCTGACTCCAGGCCGCCTTTCATACCCGGATAGCAGATACACAATGGTACTTTACACGCTTCGCGATATATCACTCCACCCTTGCCGCGGTGACCATGAACACCGGCCATTTCGCCGTGATCGGAGGCGAAGATCACCAGGGTATTGTCCCATTGGCCACTCTCCTCCAGGGCATCCAGCACCGTGCCAATATGAGTGTCCACATCGACCAGGCAGTTGAAGTAATAATTGCGATACCGCAGCCATGCCTGACTGTCATCCCAGGGGATTTCACCCATCAGGTACTCGTAGCCGCGGGCCAGTTGTTCATGTGCGCTAAGCGCCTTGCGCGTTCGGGGCCCAAAATTCTGTGGCAGTGGCTGCTGCCAGTCTGTTGCATAACCGGGTAGATCCGGCGCGCTATTTAGAGACAATTGCTGACTGTATGTCGTGTGTTGTTGCCGCTCAGTGGCCTTGAAAAACATAATGTCGTGCGGGTTGACCAAATTTACGGTGGTAAACCAGGGCTGCCGTAAACCAGCTTTGGAACGGATAAAGTCACCAGAGGATTTTGCAGTTTGTGAATCGAAATACGCGCCGCCCCAAGTGCCGTCGCGTTCACCACGCTGATCGCTGTTATCGAAGCCATAGCGGCGGAATAGATCGGCCATGGCCGCGGAGCCGGGTTGCTCCTCCCCATGCTGATAGAGCAAGGAGTCACCCTCCGCACCCATTTTCACGTTCGTGGACGTCAGGTGCCACTTGCCAAAGTAACTGGTGATGTAGCCCTGATCCCGCAGGATGGTACCCAGCGTAGGAATCTGCGGATCCAGACCGTCGATATACGGCAGAGGCGTATTATCCCAAACCCCATTATTTTGCCCTGCTGTACCAGTGTATAAAGTGGCGCGACTTACCGAACAAATAGCGCTGTTGACGTGAGCATTGTTGAAATAAACGCCACGCTGCTTCAACCGCTCACGATTGGGCAAAGGTAATATCGGTGGCAGTAACTTCCAACTCTGCTCCTGGTCGGTAACGATCAGTAGAACATTGGGGGGAGTGGAATTCTTCCTGCCAACCCCGTGCGGGCGTCCAGCACTCAAAGCTCTCGGCGGCAGTGCACTGCCCATCGCCAATGCAGCCGCAGCGTGAATGAAAGAGCGTCGTTTAAGACTGGGCACGCCACATCTCCTAGAATTCCTCCTCTGTCAGGCTCATCGGAATGCTGCAGCCTGCATTGAATCGCGTTACCAGCAAGTCCGCCTCCGGTAAGCAGAATGTAAAAAAGAAGCTCGCGGTTTTAAGCTTGCCACCCACAAAATCGCCGCCCTGATTTGTTTTTCCCGTGGCATCCACCATACGCATCCACATATAGGCAAGCGCCCACAAGCCGAATAGATGGCAAACTGGTGTGGCAACCGCTCCTACTAGATCGGGGGCATCTTTCGCGCGCTCAACCAGTGCGCCGTTAACCGACTCGACCTTATCGGTGACTTGCAAAAACGCCTCCCGGTAAGCCATAGCAGGGGAGTTATCAGCCAAGCCATCGACAAAATCGCGAACTTCCCTGGCAAACAGTTCTGCCAACCTGCCATGGGAGCCAACAATTTTGCGTTTGGTAAGGTCAGTCGCTATCACCCCGTTTGCGCCTTCATATAACCGTGCGATGCGACAGTCGCGTACCACTTGCTCCATGCCATACTCGCGTATAAAACCGTGACCGCCATACAACTGCTGCCCTTCGCCAGCGTAGTGGTAACCCCTATCCGACAAATACACTTTTACCACCGGCGTGAGCAGGTCGCATAAGCCCTGCGCCAGCTGTTTGGACTCAAGGTCTGTACTGAACTTGCCGGTATCGAGCTGCATAGAGGTGTAGTAGCAAAGCGCGCGTCCTCCCTCGGTAAAGGCCTTCATTTCGAGTAGCGTGCGACGGACATCGCCAAAAACCAGAATGGGGTCCGCACCCTGCTCTGGATTTACGGCGCCACCCGGCGCACGGCCCTGACGGCGCTCTTTGGCATATGACAACGCGCCCTGGTAGGAGGCGATACCCGCACCCAAACCCTGAAGACCACACACGAGGCGTTCATAGTTCATCATTGTAAACATGGAGGCCAGCCCGCTATTGGGCGTGTTGATCAACCAGCCTTGGGCGCCATCAAAATTCATCACGCAGGTAGCGTTGGCCTTCATGCCCATCTTTTTTTCAATTGAGCCAACGCTTACCGCGTTGCGCTCGCCGAGTGATCCATCGCTATTGGGGATAAACTTTGGCACCAAAAACAGAGAAATTCCGCGGCTACCCGCAGGCGCATCAGGTAGTTTTGCCAGCACCAGATGACAGTGATTGTCCGCCATATCGTGATCGCCGCCGGAGATGAAAATCTTTGAGCCGGTAATACGGTACGTGTCGTCCTTCAAAGCCTCTGCAGTAGTTTTTATCAACCCTAAATCAGTGCCACTTTGTGCCTCTGTCATACACATGGTGCCCACCCATCGACCTTGTGCCAGCGGTGGCAGGTAGGTGTTCCTGATGTATTCACTGCCGTGTTCAGTAAGCAGAACAATGGTGCCTGCTGTTAGAAAGTGATACAGCGCAAAGGACGGATTAACCGTCATCAGCATTTCTTCGGCACCCAGACTCAGGGTTTTCGGAAAACCCTGCCCGCCGTAATCTGGAGATGCAGGCATGCCCTGCCAACCATTGGCACAGTACTGGCGGTAGGTGTCTGCCCAACCCTTCGGGGTCCTGACGCCATCCTCATCCAGCCGGCAGCCCTCTTCATCGCCAGTGCGATTTAATGGCAGCAGCGTATTCGTGACGAAGCGGGCTGCCTCGTCGTAAATAGCCAGGGCGTCGTCTACGGTGAATTGCTCCGTGCCCGCCATTCCCGCCCAAAAAGTATCCATGTCAAAAACGTCCCGCAACAGAAACTCAAAATCCTGTGTTGGTGCCTTATAGGGAAGCATACGAACTCCGAGTCACGCACAATCGATCTAGTCCAGTAAATTTCATTAATCATCCTCAGTATTGCTTCTAGTAAAAATCGGTAGCGTAAGGCCGTCCCGATAGATTGTTAACATCGACCGAGTCAGACCCTTTCGATAATGGTCGCAATACCCTGCCCTATACCAATACACAACGAGATCAGGGCATAACGACCTCCTGTGGCTTCCAACTGATGAATCGCTGTAAGTACGAGGCGCGTGCCGGAAGCTCCCAGTGGATGGCCAAGCGCGATAGCACCGCCGTTGGGATTGACGCGGAAATCATTCTCTTGCATTTGCAACTGCTTCATACAACCCAGCACTTGCGCGGCAAACGCCTCGTTGATCTCAATGACATCCATATCTTCAAGGGTAAGACCGGTTCGTTGCAGTACTTTCCTTATCGCGCCAACAGGGCCCAGGCCCATCACCCGCGGCGGCACCCCCGCTACTGCGCCGGCCAACACCCTCGCTCTGGGTCTCAAGGCATGTTTATTAGCAGCATGCTCGTTGCCAATAAGAAGGGCTGCAGCGCCATCATTGATGCCGGATGCGTTGCCAGCCGTTGTCACACCGCCGGCATAAAGAGGTTTTAACAACGCAAGTGACTCTGCAGACACATTGGGCCGCGGGTGTTCATCAGACGCGACAGTGATTGGTTGCTCTCCCCTGCGGTTTGACGGCACGGTGATCGGCAGTATTTCCTCATCAAAAAATCCCCGCTGTCTGGCTGCTTCGCACAGTTGCTGGGAGCGCAGCGCGAAGGCATCGCATGCCTCTCGGGAAATTTCCAGCTCGATGGCCACGTTTTCCGCAGTCTCGGCCATGCTTTCATCCCCATATTGCTGGAGCAAAGCAGCATGCGGAAAGCGCCAGCCCATAACGGAATCTGCCAGTTGTTGGTTTCCCGCAAACGCTGTCTCCGCTTTTGATAGGACCAGCGGCGCGCGACTCATGCTTTCCGCACCGCCCGCCAGTAGTAAATCGGCCTCCCCGGACCGTATTGCCCTGCTGCCAATAAGTAGAGCCTCCAGACCGCTGCCGCACAGGCGATTGACTGTCACCCCGCACACCGCCGGGGACAACCCCGCGATCAGCGCTGCGTTACGCGCCAGATTTCTGGAATCTTCTCCTGCCTGATTGGTATTACCCAGTATCACGTCCTCTATCGCATCGTCTGGCAACTGGTTGCTCTCTACCAGTGCGCGCAGCGGGGCGGCGGCGAGATCATCTGCGCGAACACTCGCAAGAATACCTCCCTTCTTGCCGAAGGCTGTGCGAATCCCGTCGAATATCCAGGCTTCCTCCGTCATGCGCTGGAGACCTCCTGGCCGCCCCAGTCCCCACAAGTTGCAGCGGAGTCCAGCTCTGGCGGCATACTCCACCAACGAGGGCGTCCCTCGGCGAAATTCACAACCTTCTTCCTGATCGTGTCCAGTCCCACTGTTTTGGCATACTGCATCGGGCCGCCACGCCAGCGCGGAAATCCGTAACCGTTGACATAGACAACGTCAATGTCACTGGCACGCTGGGCAATCCCCTCATCCAGAATGCGAGCGCCCTCCACCACCAGCGCATAAATACTTCGCTCGACGATCTCCGAGTCATTGATAGTGCGGCGGGTGACACCCAGGTCATCCCTCACCGCCTCGATGATCTCCAATGCCAGCGGATTTTCACGCTGCTCACTACCCTCATACAGGTAAAATCCTGCATCAGTTTTGCGCCCCTTATGATTGTTTTCCACCAGCCGGTCATGTATCCGAAAAGCATCTGCCTCGTAGCGCGCGGGGTCTAAAGATCGACGCATCGCATAGCCGATATCCAGGCCTGACATATCCGCCACGCTGCACGGACCCATCGCCATACCCCAGTCAGTAAGTGCTTCGTCAATTTGAGATGGCGTTGCACCCTCAACCAATAACAGGCCTACCTCACGCTGATAACACTGGTACATCCGATTGGCGATAAAACCGTGACAGACACCCGACATAACACCGACCTTGCCCAAACGTTTCGCAAACGCAAATGCGGTGGCAATGACCTCCGGCGCAGTATCCGCTGCACGAACAATTTCAAGCAGCTTCATCACATTTGCCGGGGCAAAAAAATGTAGCCCAACTACGCGGTCCGCTCGGCCGCTTGCCGCGGCAAGTTCGTCCAGATTCAGATAGGAGGTATTGGAGGCGAGGATAGTATCGCGCCGTGTGATCTGACCAAGCTGTTGCATTAATTCGACCTTTGTACTCATATCCTCAAACACAGCCTCAACTACGAGGTCAACATCGGCCAGGGCAGACAGATACGACGCTGTCGAAAACGCCGCTTCCCTGCAATCCCGATCCTCGGCAGCCAGTTTTCCGCGCGCAACAAAATCATCCAGAGACTTTTCAATACGCTGCTGGGCTGCGGCCGCGGCATCTATGGACTGCTCTACCAGGATAACGCTGTAACCTGCAGCCAGTGCCGCAAGCGCAATCCCGCATCCCATCGTGCCGCCACCTACCACGCCCACGCGTTCGATCGGCAGTGACTGTGCGACATCGGTTACACCGGGCACTTTGGTACATGCCCGCTCAGCGAAAAATATGTGTCGCATTGCTATCGCCTGGTCCGACGTTCGTAGCTCGTCAAACTGGCGGCGTTCCAGGGCCATGGCTTCTGCAAAAGGCAAATCAAGGGTAGCTGCAATCACATCGATCGCCGCTACAGGTGCAGCCTGCCCGCGCGACCACCGGGCAACCCGTTCACGCGCGCCGGCTAGCAGATTCTGGAGGTTTTCAGGCCTTGGCATGGAACGCTCCGAAAGGCGTCGCGGCCCGACATCTTTACCTGCCACCGCAATGGCAAAGGCGAGGGCGTCTTCCAATAGATCTTGCTCAGAAAGGCAGTCAACCAAACCAAGCTCTAGCGCCTTGGCCGCTGCAACCGCCTTGCCAGCAGTAATAATATCAAGCGCAGGCGCCAAGCCGACGAGCCGTGGTAACCGCTGTGTGCCCCCGGCGCCCGGAATGATGCCCAACGTGACTTCGGGCAGACCGACTCGGGCGGAGCTCGACAACATACGATAGTGACAAGCGAGGGCGAGTTCGAACCCACCGCCGAGAGCCTGACCATGGATGGCAGCAATCAGTGGCTTATCACAGGCCTCCAGCGCCAACGCTACGGCGGGAACCAACGGTGGCCGAATTGGCAAACCGAACTCACGTACATCAGAGCCCGCCGGAAACGTTTTGCTGCGCCCTATAATAATTCCGGCAGTTAGGCTTTGGTCCTGTGCCAGTTGCTTGAGAGCCTCCAACAGACCAGAACGAATACCGTAATCGATCGCGTTCACAGGCGGATTTTCTAGCCACAATATGCCTGTAGTCCCACGTCGCTCAATACTGACTCGACCCATAGCAGTTCCCTAGCGAGACTCGCCACGCGTGAAAGATAAAAGGTAAGTGGGCAAAGAGCCCAGCCTGTATTCCAGCTCAGGCACCGTTTAAAACCTTCACCACGTTTTCTGCAGTCAAAGTCGAGGAAGCCGGGTTTTGTCCGGTGACCAGATTGCCATCAACGACGGAATAAGCTCGGAAACGCGGGCCACTTTCATATTCGCCCAGAGCCGACAGGCTATCCTGCAGCAGAAATGGGACAACTTGATTTAGTCCCGTCATGTTCTCCTCTTCGTTGGAAAATCCGGTCACCTTTTTACCAGAGATGATCGAGCTGCCAGTTTCATCCTTTGCACTAAGCAAACCGGCTGGTCCATGACACACTGCGGAAATCACTTTACCCGCTGCATTAAACTCCCCGAGCAGGCTGGCCAGGGGTGCACTGTCCGGGAGATCCCACATGGCCCCATGGCCCCCGGCAAGAAAGATGCCGTCATACCCGGTGGTATCGATATCGCTGATAGCGGTGGTATTTTCAAGATGATCCAGGCCAGCACTATCGCCAAGAAATCGAGCAATTGACGCGGCACGTTTTTCTGCCACAGGCAGGCTTCCAGGGTCATGGGCTGGCTTGCCTCCCTTGACAGACGCAAGCTCAACCTCGAAGCCCGCATCTTGAAAAACATAATACGGGTCAGTCATCTCCTCATAGTAAAAGCCCGTGGGTTTCCCGGAATCACCTAGCTCGCTGTGAGAGGTCAATACAATCAGAATTTTTCCATTATTCATAAGCTGATCTCTTTACTTTCTTGGCGGCAGGCCGCGAACCATGGATAGAAAATCGAGTGAAGTTCCCGCTCGGCGAAATTCCGACAGTGCCTGATATTCAGGATCGGCGTACCACGCCCGCGCTTTTTCTTCGGAGGGAAACTGGAAAATAATCATCCTACCCTCCCGCGGTGCATCTCCTTCAAAGCTGTCGGGGTTGTCATCGTAAGTGATGAACTGGCCATCGTATTTCTTCAGCATGGGGAAGAAGCCCGCCTCATACTTGCCATAACTATCGGGGTCAGTCACTTTCAGGTTGACCACCATATAAACCGGTACGTCTGCCATCACTTAATTCTCCTCAGTAAATATTTAAATTGTCCCAAGCCAGGAGGCTACGGCCTGTCCGATTTCATCGGGGGAATCTTCCTGGATAAAATGCAGTCCCTTAACCGTGACTTCTGTTTGGTTTGGCCAGCTGCGGCAGAACTCGCGCTGGCGTCCGATCAATACTGTACCGGGCTCCGCATTGACAAAAAGCTTGGGCACCGAGACATCTTCGGATAACCACTGACCGTAGTTACGCATAAGTTCCGCGACATCAGCGGGGCTACCCTCTATAGGAATTGCTCGCGGCCAGTTCAGGGTCGGTTGACGATCATCACTGCTCATAAACGGACGCCGATATTCGTTCATCTCCTCATCGCCCAGTTTGCGCAGCACCGCCGAGGGCAGAACACCCTCAATAAACATATTGCGGTTCAGCACCATGTCTTCGCCTTTCTCTGAGCGAAACCCCTTGAATATACCCCGGGCGCTTTCCGCCCAATCATCCCATTCAATAGGCATAACCAAAGCTTCCATGTAAGCAATGCCTTTCACTGCCGCACGGTGTTGGCTGGCCCAATGAAAGCCCAAGCCACTGCCCCAATCGTGAATCACCAGGGTCACATTTTCAGTTGCTCCTACAGCCTCGAGAAACGCACTCAGATAGTCGTAATGCACCTGAAAGGTGTACCGTTCGGGGCCCTCACTAGCGGGCAGCTTTTCCGAATCGCCCATGCCGATCAGATCGGGGGCCAATATCCTGCCAAGGCCTTCGACATGAGGCATAACGTTGCGCCACAGGTAGCTTGAAGTTGGATTGCCGTGCAGAAATACAATGGGGTCCCCTTCACCCTCATCGACATATGCCATCTTCCTACCGTTGACCTCTACGGTTTTTTTGTCGTAATTCATTTTGGATGAAATCATGGGAACTCTCGCAGTTTTAGGAAAATTTCGATTTACTGATTGTGGTGAAGGTTTCACTGGTCATCCGTCAGACCGCTTAGAAATGGTATGAAAGTGCAAATTCAAGCTGTCGCGGCGGAATGAGAACGGCAAAATGCGCGCCAGGTTGCAAGGGCACGTCCGCACCGCCAGTCAGTACTTCTTCGTCGGTAAGGTTGCGGCCGATAAGTGCAAGCTGCCATCCCTGGTTTTCTGAGGCCAACATGATTCTGGCATTGAGCAACGCATAGCTGTCCTGTTCTTCAGACGCATCCAGATCAATATTTACGAAGTAGCTGTCAGACAGCAGAACATCGGCGGCAAAGGTCAGCCGTGCATGCAACGTCGGCAGTGGCACTGCGTATTCCAGTCCAATATTCGCCGACCACGCTGGAGCGCGGATCAAATCCTTGCCGCTTAAGTCCGCGGTACAGGCCGGATCGGTGGCAAGCCCAGCTACGGTACACTGAGCATCGGGGAATTCATCGTATTCGGCATCCAAAAACGCGATAGAGGTGTCCAGCTGTAGATTTTCAATAATCACCACGCTGAAATCGGCTTCAATGCCTTGCACTGTGGCCTTGGCAGCATTGCCCACTACGAAGCTGGTACCGTCAAAATTACTGACCTGCAGGTCATCAAATTCCGTGCGAAACACATTGAGGTTCAGAATGGCGGCGCCGTCCAACAAGCGGCCTTTAAATCCTGCCTCAATACCCTTGGCTGTTTCTCCTTCATATTCCAGGTTATCTGTTGAGGTTGCTGAGGCATTGAAACCGCCGGACTTCACACCCTCGGTGTACGAGGCGTAAAGCATCACGTCCTCATCGAAATCATATTCGATGGCCAGGCTGGGCAGAACGTCCTCCTCGCCACGACTGGTAGACACGGAATAAGGCGTAATGGGAAATGCGGCTGACAGCGGGATCAAGCCTGAGTCCACGTCCTGCAAAAAATTGTCCGCATCCTTGTTCTCATTCGAGTAACGCAGCCCACCAATAAGGCGCACATTATCGGCAACGCTCCAGGTCAACTGGCCAAATGCCGAGAAAGTGTCGGTCTCCTGATGCAGGCTCTGCGTACGAGTAGTCAGTAAAGGAAGACCCAGTGGTCGCGCCAGTAATCCCTGGGCGACTAGCGGCGTTGTCGCATCCATTAATGAAATAGCATCAGCCACCATCTCAGAGCCGGTATCATAATCTGCGGTGAAGTAGTACAGACCCGCGATGTACTCGAATTTGCCACCCGCCGCGGAGGTCAACCGTAATTCATGATTCCATTGCTGATAGTCTTCGCTGGAATTCCTGACCAGTAATGGATAGGGAGCGAAATCCAAATCGTCTCTCGCACTAACATCCAGGTCTGAATAGCCCAGTACGTATGTGAGTGTCGTTTCTTCCAGCTGTAGATTGAATGTTCCGGCTGTAATCAGCGATTCATTGTCCAGCTCTGCATCTTCGTTCGCCGATACCTTAAAGTTCAGCGAGTCTTCCGCCTGCGGGTCAAATAGTCGGAATACCTCCAGGGCACTCAGGCTACCTCCCAAGTTGATCGGCGAGACGGCCAGAGGCGACGCGTCGCTGTGTAATTCCCCATTGTTTTGCGTAAGTTGCGTATTTGCCCACTCCACGGTCAGCGTACCGTCAAATCGCTCATTGGGTTCAAAGCGCAATTTAGCCCGAGCCAGGGTGGTGTCACGGGCGCTACCGTCAACCCCGCCACCGCTATTCTCAACGTAGCCATCGCGCTGTGAATCTTGCGCACTCAGCCGCAAGCCCACAGTGTCCGAAATCGGCAGCGACACGGCTCCCTCAAATTGCTGTTTGTCAAAATCTCCAAGCGTAGCTTTTACATAACCTTCAAATTCATCGGCAGGACCAGCGGTGGTAATATTGATGGCGCCAGCGATGGTGTTTTTACCGAACAGTGTCCCCTGTGGCCCACGTATGACTTCCACCCGCTCCAGATCGAAATAAGCATTTTGCAAATAGCTGTCCCTGCCGTAGTAGACACCATCGATGAACAGGCCTACAGATGATTCGAAGCCTCGGTTATTGCCAGAGCCGAGACCGCGGATCACCACAGAAGAGGTACTGCCATTGCTGCTGATCAGGGTGTTGGGAATATAGCGGCCTATATCATCAGCATTTTCTATGCCTGCCTCCGACATCTTCCGCCCGTCTAGTACCGCCACGGACAGGGAGACATCGCTAAGGCTTTCCGCCCGTTTGGTTGCTGTTATAACAATCTCCTCCAGCTTCAGGCCCGAAGCAGCCAAGGCATGGGGGATCCCTGCAAATGTGATACATGCCAGGGTAGCAGAGCACACACTTTGCCTGGTGCGCCTTGTAAAGATTGAGCCAGAGCCACTACTGTGTGCATTTTTCATTATCTTGTCCTTATGGGAGAAGCTTGCTCGCTGATCAAAGCCACCATCAATGGCCGATTGACACGGCCGTACAGAAAGCTTGATGCTTATCGACGCTTTTTCTTGTACTAATTTTATATATCTATAAAATATTTTGACTAAATTATAGTTTAGTTGTATATTAGTCAACAGTTATTTTGATAGAGGTATCAATCTATATGGCAAAGGAATCCAAAAAAAGAAAGCCGCGCGCTGACCAGGCTACACGCGAACGAATACTCGCGGTCGCCCTCAAGCTCTTTGCTGAGCGGGGGCACGACGGGACGACGATATCCGAGATTGCGCGGCAGGCCGAGGTGGCGCAGCCATTACTGCATTACTACTTCGACTCCAAGACGGCATTGTGGAAGGCAGCAATCGACATGGTCTACACGGAGCACAGCACCGAATTTGGCGCCGCTGAACACTTAATCGACTCACTCGAGCCCCGCATGCTGTTGGAGATGTTGTTGCGACATTGGGTACAGCTCACCGCGAAATATCCAGAAGTTGGCATGATCATGCAATACGAAGCCGGGCAGGAAAGCCCGCGCCTGCAATGGCTGGTGGAGCAGCACTTACAGCCTGCGCAGGCACACACGGCCACCCTGTTGGAAAGGGCGCAACAGGATGGGCATATAAAGGAAATTCCCATGCAACACCTGATACCAATCCTTACTGGCGCAATCCGTTTTTTCTTTGCGAGCGGCCCCTACATCAAATCCATTTACGATGCGGATGTGAGCGATCCTGCAGTGATCAAGAACCACGCGAATTATCTCGTCGACATCCTTCTAAATGGCCTCCTGACGCCACCTGCGAAAACATGAGCGGAATACGACAGCGGCCGCTTCACGCATGAACAGAGGAATAAGCCATTAAATTACTCACCTATGCTGCCGGAGACGGGCAACGCATCGGCGCCATCCTGGCTGATGGCGTACGATTTGCTGACCTCAACAACTGCCACGAAGAGATGGCAGGCCGCGAGTCAAGCTACTTTCGATCCATGTTGGCCCTGATGGAAGGTGGCCCAGCGGCGTTGGAGCTGGCCCATAAGACGCTTGACTACGCCGAAGCAAATTCGGACATGCCTGGTGTTTCCCAGCTAGCGGGAGTTCGCTTGCTGGCACCGTTGCCAAGACCAGTAAAAATACGCAGCTTCAGTGTCTACGAAAAGCACATGCTGCAATCGTTGGATGCTGTCATCAGATCCAAGGCGGGTGGTTGGGCCGTGCATCTGAACCACGCCCTGAAATTGATAAAGCCCCCCAAACAATTTTATGACGCGCCTGCCTACTACAAAGGCAATAACACCTCAGTTATCGGACACGAGGATGATATTCGATGGCCGACATTTGCAGAGACACAAATGGACTATGAACTGGAACTGGGTGTTTTTATTGGTCGCGCGGGGCAGGACATTCCTGCCAGCAAGGCGAAGCCCTATATATTCGGTTACACCGTTTATAACGATGTATCTGCACGGGAGCAATTGCTCAAGGAACTATTCAAGGGAAAGTTGGGGCCACTCAAAGGTAAGGACTTCCAAACTGGCAATGCCATCGGTCCATGGATTGTCACGGCGGATGAAATCATGGACCCCTACAACTTGGACATGGAAATTCGAGTTAACGGCGAAGTACAAGGTCGCGCCAACACCGGAGAAATGTACCACAACATAGAAGAGATGATCGCCCACGCGTCGCTGGGAGAAAGACTGGTACCGGGCGAATTCTTTGGCACAGGTGCTGCGGGAAACTGCACTGGTATTGAATCGTGGTCATTTCTGAATGCCGGCGATTCTATTGAACTAGAGATCGAAAAAATCGGCGTGTTGCGCAATCGCCTTATAGTAAACAAGCCCGACCCCCAAACGGAAAACCTGGTCTCGGAGGCATCGGCCTCTGCACCTATGCTTCGTTAACAAATATTCTGGAGATTATCCATGTATCAGCCCGCAGCATTACCCAAACCGGCAAAAGAACGCGGCAAGGTCGCGCCATGCAAGTTGGCACACGTAGTCCTTAGAACCAGCAGATACAACAAAGTCATCGACTTCTACAAGCTGCTCCTGGAAGCCGAAGTCATGTATCAAAACCAGCAGATTACTTTCCTGACCTATGACGAGGAACACCACCGTGTGGCAATCGCCAACGTGCCGGGTCTATTTCCCAAGCTTAAGGCTCTCGCAGGTGTAGACCATTTCGCCTTTACCTTCGAGAGCCTGGCTGATCTTCTGCATATGTACCAACGAGTAAAAGGTCACGGAATTGTCCCGATATGGTGTATCAATCACGGTGGCACAATTTCATTCTATTATGAAGACCCAGATCACAATGTGGTGGAAATGCAGATTGATGTCTTTCAAACCAACGAACAAATCGACGAGTACCTACAAGGCGACGATTACAACTCGAATCCCATAGGAGTTGACTTCGATCCAGATGAGCTGGCACGACGGTTTGATGCAGGGGAAACATTCGAGGAGTTGATCAAGCGGGAACAAACCGGTCACCGACACGTGGCAACTCTGCCCCGCCGCTATTTAGGCTGGGTTCATTGGATCATTGCCAATGTCGCGTACAAACTCGGTATAGACATGTAGCTGACTTTCAAGCGCGCCATCGGGAGTAATCATTTTGAATGAAAAAATAAGTTCACCTGCAACGATAACCGCTGGCCGCATCTTATTGGGCCTGTGTTTTTTCTGTGACGGCATCCTCAATCTGGCCTCCCATGATGTGCGTATTGCCTATCTGGATTTGGCCGGTGCAGCACACTTCTGGAATAACCTTGCGGCATTAGTCTACGTGGGTGGTGGCCTATTGCTAATTGCCAACAAAGCCGTAATTCCGGCGGCAGTCTCTCTGGCCGGAATGTTGTGTCTCATGACGCTGATACTCCATAGCGACTATAGCCCGGGTACGATAGGTGAGTTCCCACCGGAGCTTCGCGGAGAAGTGAACTTTAAGGAAACCGCGGTACATGTGGCCATAATTGGCAGCCTGATATTGGTGGCTTATACAATACTCGCAGCAGCGCAAGGGACAGGTACACGAAGCTCCCCCACTAAATGGATGTTCCCAATGGGACGAATTTTGTTGGGGCTCTACTTTATTACAAACGCAGGTTGGCAGTGGTATTACTTTGATATTCGGGTGGAGCATATTATTGCTACAGGTGGTAATCCAGCGCTATTACCGATAGTGATTGGTCTGCAAGGTATTTTTGGCGCCTGCGTGGTTGCCGGATTCAAACTGCGCTGGGCTTTGCCTGTGCTCATGACGATCATTGTGCTTTCAACGGTCATGGTACATGGAGACCTGTCATCGAGTGCGCCCTATCCTCCCAACGTACAAATACACCAGTGGTTTGTAAAGGGGGCCATTTTAGCCGGGCTCTTACTGCTCTTTGGCATGGCCCAGGGTGCATCGCGAACTGTCAGCTTGCGCACCACGGATTGACAGCAAAAGACAATGAAAAGCGGGACAGCTGCAATGCGACAGCGAGCACAATCCTACGACCGCACGGCCAAGTGGCTGCATTGGTTAACCGCGCTTGCCATTATTCTGCTTTTAGTGGGCGGGCCACTTTTCCATTTCATGCCAGAGACGGAAAAAATCGCCAGAGCGGCATCTGGTCACGCGGGTCTGGGCACTCTAGTATTCATATTGATGGCTGTAAGATTGTATCGGCGTGGGCGTCATCCTGTGGCTGCGCCTGCAATGCCCCGCTGGCAAGCCCGTCTTTCCCTGTTGGCGCATCGTTTGTTGTATGCCTGCGTGCTGTTGCAGCCGGTATTTGGTGTCCTTATGGCGATGACATCACCGTACGACGTCGTCGCCTTCGGCCAGTATAACTACAGTGCGCTTATGGTGGCTAACGAAACCTGGCACCCTATTTTTCATCTCTGCCATCGTGTAAATGGCGCTTTGCTGGCATTAGTAGTGCTCATGCACATTGTCGCTGTGGTCTATCACCAGCTCATTATGCGCGACAAGCTATTGAATCGCATGCTATGACGAACCAGTAACTCGGCTTCTCCTGTTATGGGGGTCAAAGCGTTATATAGACCAAGGCTCTGTAATTAACTGTTATCGCCACACCAAATCGAGGTCAATGAATAATGTCTGAATATGATAAAAACAAATGGTCGGTTTCCACGGAAAAGGAAATATCTGCGCCAGCGGAAAAAGTATGGGCTCAGATGACAAACCCTGCCTCCTTAACAATTTGGCACCCCTTTGTTAAGAAGAACACATCTGATAACTGGAGTGGCATAGGGTCGACAGACACTGTGGTCTATAACAACGGTAGTGCCATTAAAAGAGAAATCGTCGATTGGATTGAAGGCACCGGCTACGATCTAAAGGTGAGCAAGAGTGCGGGAAATGAAGATTTGATAGCTTGGAGAATAACGCCAATAGATGGCGAGCACTGTAAGCTCAATATTACAGCTCATATTACATCTACCGAGAAGTTTCCCTTTCCCATCCGCTGGGCTGTACACAAAAATAAAATCAGGCCCGTGTTAGCCCAATACTTTGATCTTGCGATGCAGGGGTTTGCCTATCACGCTGAAACTAATAAACAAGTTATGCGTAATCAGTTTGGTGCGCACTCACAATTTTCGCCATAACACATATGAGCCTTCTTCGAAGCAATAGGCTAGCATGCTCCCCGAAAAGTGGTTCTCTGCGGCCAGTTGATTGTATTGGGTTGGTTCAAAAAGTAGCGTTAATCCCGCTTATGCTCTAAAGGAAACGCTGGCTCCGTTGCTAAAACAATGTTTGCCTTCTTATGGCGATGAATTCACCTTACGATGTGGTGGCATCTAGTCAAGCGGCAGCCCTCCTCCAAAAAGCTGAAATAACGTCAGTGCCTTACAAATGAGAACGATCCCACACCTGCACGATTTCATTAGTGAGCTGCCCGAACTGGTTCAGGCTGAAATCGCGCGCCTGAGTACCACCCGTCAAGTGACGGCAGGCGAAGCTGTGTATCGCGCGGGCGATCCGTCTACGGAAATTTTTCGTCTTATCGAAGGTGCCGTTAAGCTATGCAACTACACTCTGGACGGCGCAGAAATCATTACCGGCGAGTTCCGTCCCGGAGACTGCTTTGGAGACACGGGGGTCATTGACGGACTACCGCGAGTCAGTAATGCAATCGCCGTAAAGAATTCCCAGCTCAGTGTGGTCAGCCAGCAGAATTTCGAGATTCTGGGCGAGAAGTATGGGGAAATTTACCTCCAGCTGAGCAGAATGCTCTGTCGCAGGGTACGTTTCCTTTATTCGCTCAACGAAGATTCAGTCGGCCTGAAGCTTCACGTACGCCTTGCCCGCACACTCCTCCGTCTCGCCTATAGCCATGGTCATCGCAATGAACAGGACGAGATACACATCGAATTTTCTCACGAGGAACTGAGTAACATGCTGGGCACCTCGCGCCAGAGCGTTAGCAAGGAACTAAAGTCACTGGAGCGCGAAGGGAGTATCGAACTGCGCTACGGCAGGATATACATCCACGAACTGGCCAAGCTAAGCAAAAAATACGAGCTGGATATCGGCATGGAACAAGTCACTCCCGTCTATAACGAAGCGCCATAAACGATAAGCCTGCGCAATTCTGGATTCACTGTACTTCTAGAATAGTTAGCCAGGCTGGCGGCCCTACAAACTCAGCGGGGGCACGATTGCCTCTATCAGGCAGGGGCCGGTCCCGGACATGGCGTCGGCGAACTGCTGGTTGAATTCATCGGCGGTGGTCGCACGGCTGGCAGTGACGCCCATTCCTTTGGCCAGGGAAACGAATTCCATACCGGGATTGCTGATATCCAGCATACTGGCCGCCTTGGGGCCAGGTACCCCACCACGAGCCCCAGTGCGCAGAAACTCCAGTTCCAGAATCCTGTATTTATGGTTGTTGAAAATGACTACGGTGACATCCAGATTTTCCCGCGCCATAGTCCACAGTGATTGAATGGTATACATCGCACTGCCATCGCCTTCGAGGCAGATGGTCTTCCGCTGTGGGCTGGCCAGCGCAGTACCAACCGCGCAGGGTAGGCCAAAACCAATTGAACCACCCGTCAGTGCCAGCCAGTCATGTGGTGCTGCAGTTTCTGTTGCTGGATAACAAACCAGTGTCGCGGTGCCCGCGTCATCAACCACCACCGCATCGTTTGGCATTAACACCGCCAGCGACTGTGCTATGGCCGGCACGTCCAGCTCGCCTTGCGGCAATTTCGGCACCGCGCGAACATTCAATTGCGGCTCAACTTCATCTGCGCCAACCGCTTTGACGAGTTCCCGCAGACAGGTGGAAATGTCTTCATCGGGTGACGCCAGTAGCAATTGCCGGGCGTCACTTGGAGGAAGAACACTGGCCACGCCGGGATAGGCAAAAAACGATACCGGGGATTTCGCTCCCAGGAGGATCAGGTTTTCCACACCACTTAGATGCTCTACTGCATACTCGGCCAGATAGGGCAGCTTCTCAAGCTTCCCCCTGCCGGCACCGCGAGCAACGCGCGTAGGAAAGGTCTCCAGACAGACTCTCGCACCGGTCGCTTCTGCTAATCTGCCCAGCATTACGCCCATTTCAGCCGTGACTTCTTTGCCGCCGATCATCACCATCGAAGGTGCTCCCGAGCTCAGCATTTGAACAGCCTGTTCTAGTTTTTGTACCGATACGCGCGCCGGGGACGGAACCTGTGGCGCTGGCTCCTCACCATTAGGGTTGTCGCCCCAGGAGACATCGGCGGGCAGTACCAGCGTTGCGATGCGGTTATGACCCGCTTCTAGGACAGCGCGGGCGGCATCTTTTGCGATGTCTTGGGAGGACTTCGCAGTGTGCACCCAGTGCGACACAGAGCCGGCAATCCCCTCGACATCGGATGTCAGAGGAGCATCATATTGCAAGTGATACGTCGCGTGATCGCCGACAATATTAATCATCGGGGAGTTGCCTTTTTTTGCATTGTGGATATTGGCCAGAGCATTGCCCAGACCCGGCCCCAGGTGCAAGAGTGTTGCCGCCGGTTTGCCTGCCATGCGCGCATAGCCATCTGCAGCGCCGCTCACCACGCCTTCAAAGAGGCACAATACGCAGCGCATCCCATCCACCTCGTCCAGCGCCGCGACGAAATGCATCTCAGACGTACCGGGGTTGGTGAAGCAAACATCAATGCCGCTATTCACCAGGGTTTTGATCAAGCTTTCCGAACCATTCATCGCGCTTCTTCAGATCACACTTGTCAGGTAATTTATCTGAGCATGATCCGAACCAGCCGCAGTGAATGTCGTAAACACGACAATGTGATTCATTACTTTCGTACTATCCTTTTAACGATTATGGCTTCGCTCTGCTAGACTCACACAGACACTAACTCCGATGGACTTGCCCGCATGATATTGCATCCCAAAAACGAAACTTTCGAACATCTCGACGAGCAGTCTCGTGAGATCATGCTTAAAACCGTGGCCTTTTTCGAGAGTAAGGGCAAGGTAAAGCTCAAACACGACGATCATGAACGCGTCTGGTATGCAGATTTCCTGGAGTTCGTTAAACAGGAACAGGTATTTGCGACCCTGCTAACTCCCGCTGCCTACGGCGACGGCAACAAGCGCTGGGACACCTTCAGGAATTGTGCCTTCAACGAGATTCTCGGCTTTTACGGACTGCAGTACTGGTATACCTGGCAAGTCACCATCCTTGGGCTGGGGCCGATCTGGATGGGAAGCAATGAGGAAGTTAAGACGAAGACCGCCGGGCTACTGGAACAGGGCGCCATTTTTGCCTTCGGTCTCAGCGAGCAGACCCACGGCGCCGACCTTTACTCCTCAGAGATGACGATCGCCCCGCTGGCTGATGGCCAATACCAGGCAAATGGTAGCAAGTACTATATCGGCAACGCTAACGAGGCCGCTCTGGTTTCAACCTTCGGCAAAAATTCACAAACCGATGAGTTTGTTTTTTTTGTCGCCGAGAGTCAGCACAAAAATTACGAATGCGTAAAGAACGTCGTGAATTCCCAGAACTTCGTTGCAGAATATGCACTTCACGATTACCCGCTTACCGATACCGATATCCTCAGCACCGGCCAGGAGGCCTGGGACTGCTCGCTCAATACAATCAACGTGGGAAAGTACAACCTCGGCTGGGCATCCGTTGGCATCTGCACCCATGCGTTTTACGAAGCCATTACGCATGCGAGCAATCGCACGCTATTTGATCACAGCGTCACCGATTTTACCCATATCCGGCAGTTTTTCGTAGACGCCTGGACCAGGCTGGTGGCCATGAGAATGTTTGCATTGAGAGCTTCTGACTATATGCGGACGGCTTCCGCCGAGGACCGGCGCTACCTGCTGTACAACCCCATGGTGAAAATGAAAGTAACTACCCAGGGCGAGGAGGTCATCAACCTGCTGTGGGATGTTATAGCGGCCAAGGGTTTTGAAAAAGACATGTACTTTGAAATGGCATCGCGAGATATCCGTGCGCTGCCCAAACTGGAGGGCACAGTGCATGTGAATATGGCCCTGATTATAAAATTTATGCCTAACTACTTTTTCAATCCGGCGTCATTCCCGGACATCCCAAAAAGAGATGATCCATGTAACGATGATTTTCTTTTCAACCAGGGGGCAACCCGGGGACTTGGCAAGATCCAGTTTCACGATATTGACCTGGCCTACAACAGCCTAGACTTGCCCAATATCAATGTATTCAAACAGCAGATAGGCATTCTCAAAGAGTTCCTGGTCACAGCCGCGCCAAGCAAGGAACAGGCAGACGATATCGACTTCCTGCTGAATCTTGGGGAGCTATTCACTCTGGTAGCTTATGGCCAGCTCCTTATTGAAAAAGCAAAAATCGATTTGATGGAAGATGATGTTGTGGACCAGATGTTCGATTTCATGATCAGAGATTTCTCCAAGTTCGCCCTTCAGATGTATTCAAAAACCGGGACCACCGAAGAACAGATGGACTTGTGTTTGAGCATGATCAGGAAGCCAGCAAGCAACCCCGAGCGATTCAACCGGGTATGGGAAAAGCACGTTGCTGTGTTAGATAGCGCGTATGAAATGAACCCCTGATATCACGATATAAAGCGGCCCAAGTGTCGGTCTAGGCGGTACCCCTTATCACCTTATAATCGCTTTTTAGCTGCAGAGCTAGATTCCATCAATCACGAACTCTACACGCCCCAAGCGAGACAAGCTCGGTAGAGGTTAGGAGTTCGGTTTTGATTTTTCCTTACATTTCTTCCACTTACTACAACCGAACACCCCAACCGACCCTGGTACGGTTCGGCATACGTTCGGTCTCGGTCACCCTGCCTTGATCACTTGGGTAAATCCGTTAGTATTCTTCGGCTTACCGAGCGGAATCTGCGGTGTGCGTGCTACTCATAATCGGCAGGTCGAAGGTTCGAGTCCTTCTGGGCCCACCATTTTTTATCAAAATCATAGAGTTATAGCGTTTAGAGCTTCCTACTATGAGTGCGCGATAGATAACACTTTGCGGACCCGGCTCACATAATGTCGGACAACCTCAGGCACAGGACAGACATACCGCATGACTATCATCCGCAGCATCCTCGGCAACCTTATCCTTCTCATCAACTGGATTACCACTCCCCGTGGAATCAAGCGGGACGCCACTACTCAAATGGCCATCGATGCCAGCATGTCGGGTCTTACTCTTTA
>JBLHKV010000027.1:0-22760 GCA_047618115.1 Halieaceae bacterium
ACAACACCTCGGAATTGGTAGCGGTAAATTGCTTACACCTGAGCAGTTAGATCGTAAAACGGAGTCCGTCACCGGTTTTCGCTGGTTCGAGAGGGAGAGGCAAGGTATTGCATTTTCGCAATTGGATGGTGCCTACAAATTATTCTATGGGGGCATAGACTCAGATGGCGTGACCAAGCGAGCAACCACGATGACAGCTCTGATGTCCACTGTGGTGGAGGCTCAGCCACTGCAGATGGGCTGTGTGCTGGTAGCCGCAGAATTTAATACCCCGCGCGAGACCCGGAGCATTTTCACCGAGGTCGATAAGTCAGATACCGAAGTTTCCAGCGAGACCGTTATCCGAACACAATTGCAACGTATGCATGAGTTGATGCTTGGAGAGGTTTTATCCAGTTCAGATGTAGAGATAGATCGCTCGTTTGATCTGTTTGTAGAAACTCGACAGGAGCGCTTGGCGAACAATTATCCGGTTCAATTAGACACAGAGAATGAAGCGTGTCCCTTTCAGTTTATTCAGACTGCTGGAGGCCTGGATTTATCAGACCCCGATCACACCCTGAATACCTGGGTCAGCATGATGATTTATTTTATGACGGATTTTGGTTATGTCTACGAATGAAAGGCGGTTATGTCTATGAGCAAGAGGTGGCTACGATGAAGCGCAGAGATCTTTTTAAATTGGCGGGTTGGGCTGCTGTGGCGAGCTCATTACCTCATTCATTTCGGTCCTATGCAGCGGCGGGAGACTATGACGGGCCGCTCGTACTGACTATCCAAGTGTCGGGTGCCTGGGATGTGACCAGTTTTTGTGACCCGAAGATGAATGTGGCGGGCGAGGAGACGATCAACAACTGGGCAAATACTGGTGAGATTCAACAGGCTGGAAATTTGCTGTATGCGCCCTTTGGCAACAACGCCGCTCTGTTCGACAAGTATCACTCCTACATGCTCGTGGTCAACGGGGTCGACGCACAGACAAATTCCCACAGCGCAGGAATCACCCATAATTGGAGTGGTCGATTGTCTGCTGGATATCCTACTGCCACGGCACTGGCGGCCAGTGTGCATGGGCCCGATTTACCCATGGGCTATGTCAGTGGCGGTGGGTATCAGGAGACGGCTAACCTGACTCGCTATACCAGCCTCAGTAACCCCGAGGGTTTGGCCGGGTTGATAAATGGCAATATAGCTATTTGGGACGAGAATCTTCGTTATCGACATCAGGGTGACCTGGATAGAATCAAGCGCTATCAAATGGATAAGCTGCTGGCAATGCAGGACAATCCTGCATTGACTCCGCGTCAACGAAACGCTATCGAGTCCTATTACCAGGCGCGTCTGAGTCGAGATGAACTCGCGGCGTTTGCAGCGGTACTACCCTCGAGTGATGAATTGCAGGATGTTGTCACGGTGACCGGTAATATAACCTCGACCCTCCATCGCCAAGCGCAGGTGGCCTTGCTGGGGTTTCAGGTTGGGGTGGGTATGGCAGCTGATCTTTTTGTGCGCGGATTTGATACCCACGCCAACCACGATCAGGAGCACGAGCCAATGTTGGCCCATCTTGCCGATGCAATTGATTATATTTGGGAGTCCGCAGAACAACTTGGACTGGCCGACCGACTGGTGGTTTTTGCTACTTCCGATTTTGCACGCACACCACGCTATAACAGCGCAGCCGGCAAGGATCATTGGTCGATCGGCTCCGCCCTTTTTATGGCCAAGAACGCAAGCTGGGGAAATCGGGTTATTGGAGAGACCGATGATATGCACTCGGCATACAATATTTCTCCCACCACCCTGGAGCGCGATGACAGCGGTCGCCATATATATCCAGGCGACATTCAGCGCACTCTGCGTGTGCTGACGGGAGTCGACCAACACGAGAACGCGCTTAAATATCCTATTAACACAGAGGGCTTTATGGATCTCCTGTCAACTTGATCCGCCGTTTAATGCAGAGTAGCCACTACCGCTAAGAGGGCAGGATGCGAACCTCGTGCTGAGGGAACGGAATAGATACGTTCAGGTCTTTAAGGGTTTTCAGTACCGCCGCGTTGGCTTTGTATTTGTGTTCGAAATATCCCCGCGATGGCACCCAGTAGCGCAAGCCAAGGCTAATTGAACTATCGCCAAAGCTGTCTATGCCTACCTGCGGCCCTGGGCTCTCGGAAACGCACTCGAGTTGAGTCAATACGGCCAGCAATGCTTCAATGGCTTTCTCATAGTCGCTGTCGTAGGCGATTCCCACTGTATCTTCGACAATTTTGTTAGCGAAGGAGTTATAGAGCACCTCGCCAATCAAGTGGCGATTTGGCACTACAATTAACTCATCGTCCTCGGTTCGCATCAGGGTCATCCCCAGCTTGACCTCTTCGACAATACCGGAAATACCGGTAATAGAAACAGTATTGCCGACGACAAAGGGCCGGGTGAGAATGATGATAAAACCAGCGCCGTAGTTTGAGACCGGGCCTTGTAGGGCCAGACCTGCTCCCAGAGTCAGGGCACCGATCGCCGCCACAAATGGAGCGACGGAGATGCCGAATTTGCCTAAGGCTATAATAATAAAGCAGGCGAGGATCAGAATGTAGACGATCGAACCCATGAACTTGGCCAGGGTAACGTCGACGTCTTTGGTGCCACAGAAACGCACGACAAAGCCGCTGATCCACCGCGCAATAAACCACCCGAGAATGAGGATGATGATAGCGCCAACGACCTGAAAACTGTAATTCACCAGGAATTCAGCCACGACGTCGTATACTTTTTGAGCTATCTCCAGCTCTGAATTTAAGGTCTCGTCCATTTCTTTACTATCCCTGTAGGTCTTGTTTGTCTAGTCTATGCGAACTGTTGCACATAATCGAAAATTTCCGGCGCTAAACCCCGATAATGGGCAGGGCATTATTGTCCGGTGATGGCGTGGCGTACGACCTCGTTGTAGCCGTGAAAAATTCGTGTTTCGGTATAGGCACCGCGCTCTCGTAGTAGGCGATGTAGTGCCGGTAGTCGGTAACATGGCACACCGGCCATAAAATGATGCTCGAGGTGGTAGTTAACATAGTTTGGAGCAAATACCAGGCGCTCCCACCAATATGGAATGGTGGTTCGTGTATTGTTTCGGGGATCCTCGCTGAATTGATCTGGAACCGCGGCGTGTTCCGCCACTTGGCGGATTCGGACTATCAGCGTGTAGGTAGTGACAAACGCGCCTATCCACAGCAGGTAAAGCCATGGGCTGAGAAAGACCCCCAGTAGGCTTGCTAGAACAATATTTACCGCTATCTGTTCAATGTGGGAGCGGGCGCGCTGCCTCTTTTCTTTGTCCTTTGCGAAGATTCCAGCTGCCTGACTGGCGATAAACCGGATCAGCTTAAATCCGGTTTGCCCTGTCAGGTCGCGGATCACCTTGCGTTTGAAGCTCGCTTTGTTCACCGGGTAATTTACATAGTTGGACAGGTCGGGGTCTTCGGTGGTGCCCGCATGACGGTGGTGCCCGGTATGATCGCGGGCGTAAGTGTGCATATCGGAAAACACCGCTTTGGCAGCCAGCCATTGTCCGCAAAAGCGATTCAACGACTCGGTCTCAAATAGTGTGTGGTGGCCACATTCGTGCTCGATAACCGCCAGGCCAAGTTGTCGACCGGCCAGCGCCAGCAGCGCGAGGAAAATGGTCAGTGGGTTGGTCCAGGTATTAACTACTACGAATACCAATGCGATAGACAACCAACTAATTACCACCGTGCGCGCCGCGAGGTAATCGCTCTTGCTGGTAAATTCACCAACCTCATCTGCGCTGAGGTAGTCTTTTATTTTCACGTGTGCAGGTCCTGAGCCGTTTATGATGTCCATCATACTGTTTGCCCAGTCACATGGGCAATGTTCGGGCGTAGACAGCTCTTCGCTTAGACAACTCTGGTTTTAGATAAAGATCCCATGAACGAACCACTTACTTTGCATGCGATCCAGGAAAACCCAGTAGCGATGGCCATCGCTGTTACGGGCAATATAGTAGTCGCGACTGACGGGTTGTCGCCACCAGTTGTCTTCGATGCGCTCCGGGCCCTGCAGCAGATCCAATTGGCCATGCCAATAAAGCCGGTCGCGCCACTGGCGCAGAGGTTCGGGTTGTGACATCAGCCAGAACGGTCGATTGTTGCTGGCGGTGGCTGCGTTTGGAGGCGTTGTTTCACGTGTATTGAGGTTTGTAATCGTAGTGGCTTTACCGGCAAATTCGGGAACGTGTTCGTCGTAGCAAACCAATTTCTGGACTGCTTGATTGCCCAGACGATTTTGAAGCCGGTCGGTGATGCCGTGCATGGGTTCACGGCTACCCGATAGAGTAAACAATTCGCCGCTCCTGGCGGTACAGGCAAACAACTCAGTGCAGCGTAGGGCCAGGCCTTCTATACCTTGTTCCAATGCATAGGGTTCCATTTTGATGAGCAGTAGTCGATACCAGCTCTCCCAGTTGGCGTGAGCCTGAGAACAGGTTACAGTCAGCTTCTGCCGATGTTTGTTGATACCATAAAAAGTCCACTCCAGGCTGGCGCTGGTCAATTGCCGGGCCAATAAAAACAGACACAACGATTGCAATAATATTCGCATGGCCGGCAGTAGTTCTTGCTTGTCGATTACCTCGAAGCCAAATAGATAGTCGTCTTCAAATTTCGGTGGCGGTAAAAAATTTGCCACGTCGTCGGGGTATTCACCGGTAACTTGGCGCAGAAATTTTACAAAATTCTTACCACATCGACGCCCCAGGGTTACCGTAGGTAAGGAAAGAATGTCGCCAAAACTGTGCAAACCCGCTTTGCCCAGAGATTCCACCTGCTTTGGAAAATTTATCATTAGGCCCAAGGGCAAGGTTGTTAGTTGTTGCTGCAAGCTGATTTCCACTCGGGGTATACCAATATCTGCTTTATGTGACAATAGCCAGGCAGCCTTGGGTGTGATGGCCAGACCTACCCGGTAATACCAGGCTCTGCTGCTAAGGTCGACATGGATGCGTTTGAGTAGCGCGTCCACACCATGAAAGAGTTTCAGGCAGCCACCGATTTCAAGGAGTAGGCAATCTTTGCGGTAACAACTCAGACGTGGGCTGATGCCATAGGCCCAGCAGCACAGGCGGTCCAGGGCGATTTTTTCCTGTTCTGGGTCGCGTTCCAACACCAGGCAACTGGTGGCGAGGGCATGAATTGTCGATTGCTTAAGCCCCGGCCGAATGCCGCATGCGGATGCATCTTCATTACACAGTAAAACCCGTTGTTTTTCGACCACGGCGATGCCGCTGTCGTCAGTATCTGTGCTGGGCATATCTGCGTGTCTGCGCTGCAACGCCTGCAACGGTAGCTGGTCAAAGCGCAGACACAACCAGAGTTGTTGTCCCGATTCAGGCACCGAATTGACCCGCTTGAGTGTCGGCAATTGCAGGGTAAGCGGGCAGTTCCCATAATTGTAATTGCCCCGGCTGATTGTTGATGGAGGGCAATGAGATATCGAAATGCTGTCTGCCACCTCGCTGCTTGAGAATGTGTACGCTGTCATTCTCGCGTTTGTCGAGACGCAAGCTGGCAGGCGCGTGTTGGCTGCCAGCCTGTCGCGAACGAAATAATACGGCCAGTACGTCGCACTCTGCAGCGGCGACCTGGAGCCTGCGCAGGTCGCGGTAGCGGACCCGATCAGGTAACCAGGAAAAAACGGCACTGCAAGTTGTACTGCGCAGCGCCTGCTCGGTAGACCACAGTAAGTCGCGGCTGGATTTTGGATGTACCAGTAATATCTGTCCGGTATCGATGCCCCATGCAAGCAACAAGGGGCTGTAGGGAATACAGGGCGGGGCAATAAATGCCTGCCAGCGCTGCTGTTCGTTGAGGGTTTTCATGGCGGGTAAAAATAACCCCATAGCGTTCAAACCACCGCTGTTGCCAAGAAGTTCGATAGTCGCTCCCAGGGGCCATCCACCATCGACCAGCTGGACATCCAGTTCGGGATAGCCTGTGGTCAGGCCTTCGCGTCGGAGACCGAGGTCACGACCCTGCCAGGTGTCGGTTCGCTGCAATATTTTGGTGATCAGGGCATTCATACGGAATCTTTACGTAATGGCAGAGGGAAGTTAGCTCATCTTAATAAGCTGTATATATATACAGTAGTTTTTGTTGATGGATATGTCAAATTTCTGAGTTTGCGCCGCCACGCCATAAATAGACGGCGTTACCTATGGAGTGGAGAAAAGCAGTTCTATGGTTTGGAAAGGCTGGATTCGGCCTCGGAAAATGCCTTTTCGAGGTCGGCTGGGATGGGGAAGTCGGGGTTTAACTCCTGGAATCGGTTGAATTGGCTGACGGCGCGGGAGAGGTCGCCAGCTTTCAACAGGTCAGTGATATTGTCCAGCCACTGCTGTGGGGATATGCCGTCATCATCTCTGCGGGTGTCGATGAGGAACTTTTCCATGATCAGCGGCTGGATGCGAGCGGCGTTGCTGCGGGTTTTGAGTTGCTCCATTCTACGTTCGGGAGCTGCTGCAGATGCAGATGGTTCTACGGTCATCGCCTCGCTCTGCATGTCGGTATTCAAGTCCAGGGCCTGTGGAACGGCGATGCGGTCGGATGAGATCTCGGAGCGCATTCTGAACTCCTCCTTAGCACTTACATTTGTCTCCTGTGGACCGCCGGTCTGAAATGCCAGTAGCACGGTGAGGCCAACCACGCTGGCGGCGCTGGCGAGAGGTAGCCAGCCGGGAAGGCGGGTTACTTTAGCTGGTGCCAACTCGGCAGCCAGTGACAATACCGCCTCGTCCAGTTGCGACGGTGAGTTGGGTAAGTCCGCGCTGCGATACAGTTCGGACAGTCGATCTTTATCATCAGTCATTGCGGTCGCTACCTCCTGTCATCTGTTGGCGCAGAGTTTGCCGGGCATATCGTATGCGGCTCTTGACGGTTTCCTGGCCGGTGCCGGCTATAGCGGCGATGTCGGTCAGGCTGAAGCCCTCCTCTTTCAGTAAGAATGCCTCGCGCTGATCGGATGGTAAGCATTTGATCAGCTCCAGCAAGCGAGAAATTTCCACTTGCTGCTCGGCCGTTGTGGATCCATTCGTTGCAAGCAGAGTATCCTCGTCTAGTTGTGTTGTCTCAGTCCGCGTGTCGACGCGCCGGTGGTAATCAATCAACTTGCGGCGTGCAATAGTGAATAGATAAGTACTGAATGAAGCTGTGGGCCTATAGTTGACTGCCTGCCGGATTATGGTCGACCAGGTTTCCTGGGCCAGGTCTTCAGCAGTACTGGCGCTGTAGACAGATCGATAAAGAAAGCCGTAAAGGCGGTCCTTGTGTCGCGAGTATAGTTCGTTAAAGGCCGCTACATTGCCCTGCCCGTATTGTTGCATCAGTGTCTCGTCGCCACGCAGGCGGTGGAGTAGACCCATCAGGTCGCACACCTCCTGTGGAGGAGGTGGCGGGGTAGGAAATTACAGGGTTCAGCTTTCATCTATCGAGTTGCCAATTCCACTCAAGTCTCGGCTTAACTCTACCAGAGCGAGCATTTCTCCTCTATAGCCGTGCCGATCGTCTCCGCGCGCTCCGCGAGCAAGGTTTAGTAGGTCGTCGTAGCTCCACTGGCCAGTATATTTACCGCCGCGCAGTAGTTGACCGAACCCAGCTACAGAAGCTGCAAACCGGAAGTCCGCAGAACTGTCGGCAAGCGTGGCGGCGCTATCTGACTGCCGTATTACTTGTTTGATCTCGCGACTGACATCGCCCCCCGGCGCTTTATAGCGAAGACGCATATAACCCAACTCGACGCTATTATCGGGACCAAAGGCTTCTTGTTCGGGCTGTGCTGGGGTTTGATACCTAAGCGGTGCAACCTGTTCGCCACCGGAGCCGGTCAGTGCAATTTCATACAGCGCGGTAACGGTGTGACCAACACCAATTTCCCCGGCGTCTATTTTGTCGTTGCGAAAGTCCTCGCGCTCAAGAATTCGGTTTTCATAACCAATGAGCCGGTATTCGCTGACGAACGCCGGGTTGAACTCGATCTGGATTTTCACATCCTTGGCGATGGTTTGAAGGGTGCTGCCCATTTCTTTGACCAGTACCTTGTGTGCTTCTTTGAGGGTATCGATATAGGCGGCGTTGCCGTTGCCGACATCAGCCATTTCCTCCATCAGGGCGTAGTTGTAATTGCCGCTGCCGTAACCCAGCGTGGTCAGCGCGATACCCCTCTCCCGGTTGTTCTCGATCAGCTCCTTAAGTGCCTCATGATTAACAGTACCCACATTCATATCGCCATCGCTGGCTATCAACACGCGGTTTATACCCCCGTCGACAAAGTACTGGGAGGCGACATTGTAAGCCAGTCGAATGCCGGCACCGCCGTTGGTAGAGCCGCCGGCTTCCAGGGTATCGATTGCGGCGAAAATGGTGGCTTTCTTGGTGCCGGGTGTAGAGTCTAGAATCAAACCGGCTGCACCGGCATAAACCGCAATAGCGACACGATCATCGGCTTGCATTTGGTTCACCATCAAGCGCAGTGATTTCTTAACCAGCCCCAGCTTCATTGGTGAGCGCATGCTCCCCGACACATCGACCAGAAAGACAAGATTAGCGGGGGGTCGTTTGTCCATAGCGGGTTGGAAGCCCTTGAGACCTATCTTCAGCAGATGGGTTTTGGCATTCCAGGGAGTAGGGGCGATCTCGGTATGTACGCTAAACGGTGCGTCGCTGAGGTCGGGCGATTGATAGCTGTAGTCAAAGTAGTTGATAAACTCTTCGACTTTGACAGCGTCACCAGGCGGCAATCGGCCCTCGCGCAGCAGCATGCGCCGCACGTTACTGTAAGCGGCGGTGTCCACGTCGATGCTAAAGGTCGAAACCGGACTCTCACCAACTTGCAGTACGCGGTTCTCATCAAAGGCCACGTAGTTTTCACTGTTTTGTCGATGCGTGGGCCAGGGCATGGCCATGTCCATGCTCTGCATGCTTACCGCGCTATAGCGGGCGGATTGTTTGGCAATAATTTCTCTGCGGCTGACCGCGGCGAACTGTCTATCCTGTTTGATCTGTTGAGTTTGAGCGGCGTCGTAATCATCGCCAGGTAATGCGTTGATTGAAATTTCCGCAACTGAAGGTTGTTCGATCAGAGTGGCTTCATCATTGACCCGGTCCCCGGCACAACTGGCGATAACGACCACGGCGATGGCTGAAAATAATTTGGTATGTTGCATAATCTGTCTCTCTATTGAGGGTTCAGAGAGATAAACGTTGCCAACGGCAAAACGGGGTTAAAGTTTTCGATTAGAAGCCTGAAATTGGCCAAATAAATTGGAATTTACCTAAGCAACCACGAGGTGTAGTAGTGAGATCGCCTTTGAATCAGGGTAGGATAATTGATTCAAACCGATCGGAGTATTTTTATGCGTTGTCACGAAGTAGATTTTGAAATTATCGGCCACGATATGCAGATGGTAGAAATAGAGCTGGACCCCGGCGAAACCGTCATCGCCGAGGCGGGAGCCATGAATTACATCGAGGAGGATATCCAGTTTGAAGCCAAGATGGGGGACGGCTCCGATCCCGAGCAGGGTTTTCTCGGCAAGATGTTCGGTGCCGGCAAACGTATGCTAACGGGTGAATCTGTATTCATGACACATTTTACCAACAGCGGTTCTAGCAAGCGTCGGGCGGCTTTCGCTGCACCATTTCCTGGCTCTGTGATAGCCGTTGATATGGCTACCGAGGGCGAGGAGATTATTTGTCAAAAGGATTCCTTTTTGGCCGCCGCTCTGGGAACCAGTATAGACATCGCTTTTAACAAGCGCATTGGTGCCGGCTTATTTGGCGGCGAGGGTTTTATTTTGCAGCGACTGCGTGGCGATGGTATGGCCTTTATCCACGCCGGTGGTACCGTGGTGAAGAAAGAGCTCAGTGGCGAAACCCTGCGTTTAGATACCGGTTGTCTGGTGGCCTTCACTACGGGTATTGACTATGACATACAATTGGCCGGTGGCCTCAAGAGTATGATGTTCGGCGGTGAAGGCATGTGTTTGGCAACGCTTAGCGGAACTGGGTCGGTCTGGATTCAGAGCCTGCCCTTCTCGCGGTTGGCTGATCGCATCCTCGCGAATATGCCAAAACACGGCGGCAAGGATCAGGGCGAAGGATCGGTGCTGGGTGGCGTAGGGCGTCTGCTCGATGGGGATAACCGATGAAGTTTAAGGGCTTTGGGGCCGATACGTTCCATTTTCTGACTGAGTTGGAAAACAACAATAATCGCCCCTGGTTCGCCGAAAACAAACCTCGCTATGAGGAGCTGGTGTTGAGCCCCGCGTTGGATTTTATTGTTGCGATGGCTCCCCATCTGGCCAAACTCTCCACTGACATTGACGCAATACCCAAGCGTCAGGGTGGGTCGTTGATGAGGGTCTATAGGGATACTCGATTTGGAAAAGATAAGACACCGTATAAGCTCAATATAGGCATTCAATTTCGTCACCGCTGGGGTAAAGACGCGCACGCCCCAGGGTTTTATTGTCACATTGCCAATAGCGGAGTATTTTTGGGGGCGGGTATGTGGCGTCCCGATTCGACTGCTCTCGCCGGCATCCGCGACAGGATTGATAAAAAGCCGGAGTTGTGGAAAAAAGTGACCGGGGCGCGAAATTTTAAAAATTGCTACCAGCTTGGTGGCGAAAGTCTTAAGCGTCCACCACGGGGTTACAATGCCGAAAATCCGATGATTGATGCGCTCAAGCGCAAGGATTTTATTGCCGTGTGTAACTTGTCTTCGGAGGATGTAACGACGTCAGATTTTGTCTCGCAGGCTGCGAGTATCTACGCGGCAGGAAATCCATTAATGCAATTTTTGTGCGATGCCATTCAAGCACCCTATTGAGGTAGTAGCGAATATGAAAAATTCAATATCGAGCATCATGTACTGTTCCATCGTCGTGTTGTTCGCGGCACTGACTTTAGGTGCCTGCGCACCGAACACAACACAACAGTCTGCCAATGCGATTGCAGCGGCGCTAAGTAGTCCCGGTCGTTCCGACGCCGACCTGGCGCGCGATAAACGCAGTCGTCCCGAGGTAGTGTTGGACCTGCTACGAGTGAAGCCCGGAGATACAGTTCTAGATTTCTTTGGCGGCGGGGGATACTACAGCGATATCCTCGGAAGGGTTGTGGGGAGCAAGGGTAAGGTATTGCTACACAATAATAAGGCCTATATGGGTTTTGTTGGAGATTCCCATCAAAAGCGATTTGGTGATAACCCTGCTCCTCAGGTCGAAATCTATATGCGAGAAATTGACGATCTGGGATTGAGCGACAACAGTCTCGATGGGGCGATGATAATCATGTCCTTCCATGATTTTTATTACACTGGCGAAAACTGGCCGGAGATAGATACCCGAAAATTACTGGGTCAAATCCGCGATGCTCTCAAACCTGGAGCGCGATTTGTTATCGTCGATCACGCAGCAGTAGAGGGAACAGGTAGTAGTGCCGCGCAGGAACTTCATCGTATCGAAGAGGCTTTTGCCCGCAGGGATATCGTGAGCAACGGCTTCAAGTTTGCCGAGGTATCCTGGGCGTTGGGAAATCCGCTCGATGATCGTACCCGGATTGTGTTCGATCCTGCAATTCAGGGTAAGTCAGATCGATTTATATTAGTATTTGAGAAGCCTTGAAGGTTTTCTCTTGCTAAGTGACAGCTTCTAGGTGGCAGCGGTAAGTAATGAAACCCCCGCCAGACCAAGAAGGAGATCAGTTAGGTGCTGCCAGGGATCGCCCCGACGCATGCCCTTGATCGTTTGATCCGCGGCAACTGTCAAACCCAGTAAATTTTTGATGTCCAGGCTGGTTAGACGCTGCAGCGCTCCGCGGACAAGCGATTGGCGATTAGACCAGACCCGGTTTGCCTGCAGTACGGCGTCCATCCGCTGACCACCGTCCAGTTGCTCGCGGCAACGGTACAAGAGGTTTAGTTCACGATGTATCGCCCATATTAACGTCAGGGGCTCAGTGCCTTCAGCGCGTAGGCCGGCGAGCATATGTACAGCGTCGCTGGCGCGCCCGGCTATGGCGCAATCCAATGTGGAAAATAAATTGTAGCGTGCGTTATTGGAAACCGACTCTGCAACCAGCGCCAAATCGATATGGTTGCCGTCAGCGAGTAGTTCGAGTTTGTCTATTTCCTGTACAGCCGCAAGCATATTGCCTTCAACCCGGTCACAGATCATCTCCAGCGCATCGCTGTCGATAGTTATTTGGCGCTGCTTCAAGCGTTGTTGCATCCAGTGCGACAGGCGGCCTTCGTCGATGGGCCAGATCTGGATGAAGGCACCGTGCTTGTCCAGAGCGGTGAACCACTTGGTGCGCTGGCTGGCCTTGTCAATTTTGTCGGAAATGATCAACAGTACGTTGTCGGGGTTGGCCTCGTTGGCATACTGCACCAGAGCTTTGCTGCCAGCATCCCCAGGCTTTGCCGAGGGCATACGTAATTCGATCAGTTTACGGTCGCCAAATAACGACATATTAGCGGCGCTGGCGAGAAGATCTTCCCATTGGAAATAGCGATCGACCTGAAATATTTCGCGCTCCGTAAAACCCTGTTCTCGACAAGTGCCACGGATGGCATCGCAGGTTTCCTGTATTTGCAGTGGCTCGTCGCCACTGACGAAATAAATAGGGAGAAGCTGGCGCTTTAGGTGGGACTGTATTTGCTCAGACTTGACGTGCATTAGCGTTAGCCAGAAAACGTAGTCGGCGCAAAATTTGCTGCACCAGTTCAGAGCGTAATTCTCGTTCGAGAAGGCGTATCTCCTCGGCTTCTCCCACCACATCATTGGGGTCGTGATTCATCAACCTTTGCACTGCGACAGGAGTTGGTTCAAGGATCACGGTGCCCTGTGCGTCGGTAATGCCGAGTGTGCTACTGAGTTCGACTTCAAATTCAGACGCTGTGGCGCCGGCATCCAGGGCGATGTTGCGTCGATTGCGTCGCTCTGGTCCCAGCTGTAACGTAATGCCCCCGCTGGCGACTTCGATACCCGAAGACTGCAGGCCCTGCGTGAGTTCCCGCTGCAGGTCACCGTTGGGCGAGTCGCCGCTAATATTGATTTGTTGCCAGCCGGGAGGCAGTTCGAGCGACCCGCGCAGGTGAAACCCACAGCCACTTAACAGCAGTGCCACGCTTAGCGCGGGCGCAATCAACCGCCTTGCTCGAATTTGTCGCCAATCTATCAATTTGGTTTGCTCAATATCAGTTTGCAACTATATTAACCAATTTCCCGGGTACGGTGATGACTTTGCGCACCTCTTTTCCGATAAGAAATTTTGTCACGTTGTCCTGGGCAAGCGCTAACGCTTCCAGTTCTTCGGCCGAGGCATCTGGAGTGGTTTCGATTCGTCCACGAACCTTACCGTTAACCTGCACAACAATGGTAACGCTGTTGCGTACCAGCGCAGATTCGTCGACGTCCGGCCAGCTGGCGTCGATAACTGCACCGGATTGTCCCAATTCGTGCCAGAGCTGATGGCATATATGGGGCGTTATCGGAGCCAACATCGATACCACGGCGATTAGAGCTTCGCGTTCCACAGCAAGATCTGTGGGCGAGCGGTCCGATAAAGCCGGCAGCTCATTGCACAATTCCATGATAGCCGCGATGGCGGTGTTAAAAGTTTGCCGGCGACCGAAGTCATCGCTGACTTTGGCGATCGTTTCGTGGGTTTTGCGCCGAACGGATAATTGCACTTCATCCAGTGATCCAACATCCAATTGACCAGTTTTCCCGGCGGCGGTATGCGCCGCAACCAGACGCCATAGACGGCGCATGAAACGGTGCGAGCCCTCCACACCTGAGTCCGACCACTCCAGGGATTGCTCCGGCGGAGCTGCAAACATACTGAACAGACGCACGGTGTCGGCACCGAAACTGTCAATCATCGACTGGGGGTCAACGGTGTTGCCCTTGGATTTGGACATTTTGGCCCCGTCTTTGAGGACCATGCCCTGGGTCAGTAGCCTGATAAATGGCTCGTCGCTGCTGACCAGACCTTCATCGCGCATTAATTTGTGGAAGAAACGTGCGTAAAGTAAATGCAGAATCGCGTGCTCGATTCCCCCTACGTACTGATCCACTGGTGCCCAATAGTCGGCTTGGGCATCCAGCATTGTGTCGTGGTTTCTGGCGCTGGCGAATCGAGCGTAGTACCACGAGGATTCCATGAACGTATCAAAAGTGTCTGTTTCGCGGGTGGCGTTGCCACCACAACTCGGACAGCTGGTTTGATAGAAATCGGGCATGTTCTTGAGCGGTGAACCGACACCTTCGAAGGCAATCTCGGTGGGTAACACTACTGGTAAGTCGGCCTCCGGCACGGGCACGGTACCGCAGTCGTCGCAATAAATAATGGGGATGGGCGCGCCCCAATAACGCTGTCTCGAAACCCCCCAATCCCGCAAACGGAAGTTTATCGCTTTCTCGCCTTTGTCTTCCTTTTTGAGGTCGGCACAGATTTGGTCGAAAGCGGCGGTGAAATCCAGCCCATCATACTTGCCCGAATTGATCAGTCGGCCTTTGCTAACAAATGCCGATAAGTTGATATCGCAAGCTTCGTCCCCAGTAGGTTCGATGACCTGGCATATCGGCAGCTGATACTTCTTTGCGAACTCCCAATCGCGCTGATCGTGACCGGGCACCGACATAACAGCACCCGAGCCGTAGCTCATCAGTACGAAGTTACCTACCCAAATGGGTACTGGCGCCCCGGTCAGTGGATGCGTAGCGACGGCACCGGTGTCCACTCCCAGTTTTTCCATGGTAGCCATCTCGGCTTCTGCCAATTTGACACCCGCCTGTTCCCGAATGAACCTGGCCAGCTCGGGGTTATCAAGGGCTGCAGCGGTGGCCACAGGGTGTTGGGGCGCGACCGCAACATAGGTTACGCCCATCAAGGTATCGGGGCGGGTGGTATAGACACTTAGCGAGGAACCATTGGCCAGACCAAAATCCAGATTAATGCCCTCTGAACGACCAATCCAATTTCGCTGCATGGTGCGAACCTGTTCCGGCCACTGATCGAGTTGATCAAGGTCGTCGAGCAGCTGCTGGGCGTAGTCGGTTATCTTGATAAACCACTGTGGTATCTCGCGTCTTTCCACTGGGTTTTCACAGCGCCAACAACAGCCGTCTACAACCTGCTCGTTGGCGAGCACAGTTTGATCTGTTTCGCACCAGTTGACCTCGGCACTCTTCTTGTAGGCCAGGCCCTTTTTGTAAAGCTTGGTGAAAAACCATTGCTCCCAGCGATAGTAGTCCGGCAGGCAGGTGGTGATTTCCCGGCTCCAGTCGTAGGCAAACCCCAATGCGTCCAACTGCTCGCGCATGTATTTGACGTTGTCCAGTGTCCAGCGGGCCGGCGGGACGTTGTTCTGGATGGCTGCATTTTCTGCCGGTAGGCCGAAAGCATCCCATCCCATCGGTTGCATGACGTTTTTGCCTTGCATGCGCTGGTAGCGTGCGATGACATCGGCAATGGTGTAGTTGCGGACGTGTCCCATGTGTAGCTTGCCACTGGGGTAGGGGAACATAGCCAGGCAATAGAACTTCTCTCGCTGTTCATCCATGTCCACTGTGAAACTGGCGTTGTCACGCCAGTAGCGTTGGGCTTCAGACTCTATAGTCTGGGGGTGATACTGATCTTCCATGTGATTAGGGTACTGCTCTGTCTGGGTGTGAGCCCGATACGTCCGCGACGATCGGAAATGATTGCTCATTCTACCAGCATTTAAATGGTGGGCTCTACCAGACAGGTAACATCAAAGGCTATTAAAGCGCGTAGCGCTGGCTCTGGACATTAATAGTGCAACTGCCAGAGCAATTGCACAAAAAAGTAGAGTTGGAATGGAACCAAGAAGGTTGAAGGGTGTTTGGCCGCTGAAGACTCGTGCGCCGCCGGTGAGACTGGTGGCCTCGAATTGTGGGGTTTTAGCGACGATGCCGCCACGCTCATCGATGATCGCGGATACGCCGTTGTTGGTGCCGCGGATCAGATAGCGACCATTTTCCAATGCGCGCATGCGGGCCATTTGTAGGTGCTGCAACGGGCCGATAGAGCCACCAAACCAACTGTCGTTGCTGATGGTAACCAGAATGTCTGCCTTGCCTGCCTGTTTCCTCACCAGTGCCGGATAGACTATTTCATAGCAGATAAATGGCGCAATCTGATAGTTACCTGCCTGCAACATGGTCTGGTTTTCAGCGCCGGGGCTGAAATGTGACATAGGCAGGTCAAAGAAATCGATTAGCCCGCGCAGTAACGACTGCAGCGGAACATATTCGCCAAAGGGCACCAGACGCTGCTTGTGATAGACCCCTTGCCCCCTACCGAGAGCGACGATGGAATTATGGTAGCCATTACCCGTGCTGGCAGCGTGGGGGATGCCGGTAATCAAAGTCGTACCCTCGGCCTCGGCCTGGTCAGACATAGGTTGCAAGAAGCCCTGGGCTCTATGGAAATAACTTGGGATGGCCGCCTCTGGCCAAATCAGTAAATCATTACCGAGCAGCGGAGCGGTCATGCTCGCATAGAGGTCGAGGGTCGGTTGGTAATACTCGGGTAGCCACTTCAGTTCCTGGGGAATGTTGGCCTGCACTAAGGCGACGCTCAGCTCGTCGTCTTCGGCGCTCTCTACCCAGGCAACTTGCTGTAGCGCCAGCCCAGTCAGCCAGATGGTCACCACTACAGCTGTGGCAGTGGTCGAGAAGCGGTTCCGCCTGTGAAATAGTGTGTAGATGCCGGCAGCGCTGAGACAGATTATAAAAGAGAGGCCATAGACGCCAATCAATGGCGCCCAGCCAGCGAGCCAGGTATCTATAGGCGCATAGCCAATATATAGCCAGGGAAACCCGGTCAGTAGCCAGCTACGAAGCCATTCGAACAATACCCACAGCGCTGGAAAAGTGAGGAGGTAAAAATATTCCCTGGAATTTAAGTGACGAACAAAAAGCCAGGCCATGAGAGCGGGCAGGACAGCCAGTCCCATACAAAAAACCGCCGTTAACAGGCCCGCCAGCACCACCGATGCGTTGCCGTAATTGTGTATGCTGACGTAGACCCATGAGATACCGCTGCCAAACATTCCCAGCCCGTGACACCAGCCGAGAAGAAATGCCGCTCGAGAGTTGGCACAACTCCTCAGTAGGTAAAGCAAGGTGCAGCAGCTGAAGATGGCCAGTGGCCATAGATGGAAGGGTGCCATGGCCAATGTGATAGAGATGCCGGCCACTATTGCCAGCAGGCTGCGCATTACTGGATGGTTAAGCATGGCTGAGAGATCAGCTTTCAGCTTGGCTGCTACGTCGCATACTCAAGGTATGAATTTTACGCTGGTCGGACTTTAGAACTTCGAAATCGAAGCCGTCGATTGAGGTAGACTCATTGTTGCTGGGCAGGTAGCCAAAGCTATGGATAACCAGGCCGCCAATAGTGTCAAACTCATCGTCGCTAAACTTTGCGTTAAACGTTTCATTAAACTCGTCGATGGGAGTGAGGGCATTTACCAGGTATTCGCCCTCGCCGACCTTGCGGTAGAAGCTATCGCTTTCCGCATCAGTTTCGTCCTCGATCTCACCAACGATTTCCTCGAGTACATCCTCGATTGTCACAAGTCCTGCAACACCGCCGTACTCATCGATGACAATGGCCATATGGTTACGGTTTTCCCGAAACTCTTGTAACAAGACATTTAGGCGCTTGCTTTCAGGTACTACAGTTGTTGGCCTCAAAATGCCCGCGAAATCAAAACTGCTGTGATTGGCCTTGAGAATGTCGGGGAGCAGGTCCTTAACCAGCAGAATACCTAAGATGTCGTCGGGGTTTTCGCCGATGACCGGGTAACGAGAATGTCCGCTTTCGACTATTTGCGGCAGAAATTCTTCCATGGTCGAGTCCGCCTTTACCACCTGCATGTGCACCCGTTGGATCATGATATCTCTGACCTGCATGTCAGAGACTTTTAGCGCTCCTTCAATTATGCCCATCGCATCTTCGTCGATTACCTCATTGCGATTTGCAACGGCGAGTATGGAGAGTAAGTCCTTGCGATTTTTGACGTCGCCGCTGAATGCGTTGGCAATCTTTTCGACCCAAGTCATGTCGTCGTTATCGTGGTTTGTGCGTTCGTCGTTCATTGCCTGGCCGGGCTCCTGCCGCTCGATTGCAGCATATAGGGGTTGGGTAGATTGAGTTGTTGAAGGATGTTGGCTTCCAAACTTTCCATCAGTTCGGCCTCGGTGTCTTCGATGTGGTCGTGGCCGAGGAGGTGCAGGGTGCCGTGAACCAACATGTGTGCCCAGTGCGCTTGCACGGTTTTACTCTGATCCCGCGCTTCGTCCTCTACCACTGGCGCGCAGACAACAATATCACCGAGGTGGCAGAAATCGAATTGCAAGGCAGTACCGGAGGGAAATGATAAAACATTCGTTGCAGAATCTTTGCCTCGCCAGGTTTTATTGAGATGTTGCATTTCTTCACAATCGACGATGCGAACGCTAACCTCGACGCTCAGATCGTCACTGCATGACAGCTGATCTGACACTTGGAGAGTGGCGGCGATCCATTGCTCAATTAGATCCGAACTTGGCGTATCAGTGCCGGTAAGCACTTCCACGTCGACGGTTAGGTTCATACCTGATTCTTATCCAGCGATGGAGTCTGGCTGGCATCGTGGTCCTCGTAGGCCTCCACGATTTTTTGGACCAGAGGGTGTCGAATCACATCCTTTGCCTGGAAATAGCTAAAGTGAATTGGTTTGACGTTTTCCAGTACCCGCATAACGTGAGTTAATCCGCTGGGTTGCCCCCTTGGCAGGTCGATTTGGGTGGCGTCCCCGGTAATGACGGCCTGAGAGCCAAACCCTATTCGAGTCAGGAACATCTTCATTTGTTCGCGAGTCGTATTCTGGGCTTCATCGAGGATGATAAAGGAGTTGCTAAGCGTTCGGCCGCGCATATAGGCCAGCGGTGCAATTTCAATTATCGAGCGCTCCACGTACTTAGCGACCGTTTCATAGCCCAGCATTTCATAAAGGGCGTCGTAAAGAGGGCGAAGGTAGGGATCAATTTTTTGACTGAGGTCTCCCGGCAAAAACCCCAGCTTCTCTCCAGCTTCTACTGCTGGCCGTACCAGAAGAATACGGCGCACCTGCTCGTTGCGCAATGCTTCCACCGCACATGCGACGGCTAGGTAGGTTTTACCTGTACCCGCGGGTCCGACCCCAAAACTGATGTCGTGGTCCTTGATTGCGCGAACGTAAACCTGCTGATTATGGCCTCTGGGTTTGATGACTGACCGAGGGGTGTGGACCACCGTCAACGCCTGGACGGAGTCTCCTTGTATCACCAGTTCCTCAACGCCAGCTTGCTGCAGGTGCAGGTGGATTGTTTCTGGGGACAGGCGAACACCTTCGGTAACGTCCCGGTAGAGGGCTGTCAGTAACCTCGTGGCAACCTCCGTGTTGTCTGCAGGGCCCTCTATGTGAAACTGATTGCCGCGCGCGCGAATATGTACCCCAAGCCGAGATTCAATTTGCTTCAGGTGCTGATCGAACTGACCACAGAGTTCAGCCAGGTGATGGCTGTTGTCGGGTTCCAGAGTCAGTTGAGAATGGCTGGATTCTTCGGTAATCAAAGTCGTTGTTCAGTTCGCCAGGTGGGAGCGCTGTTTTGGCAAGGATATACCCTTGAAGGTGGGAGTCAAATCAGCTCACCGCGCAGTGAATTCGGCAGGGCGTCAACGATGTGGACTTCTGCAAAATTTCCGATCAGGCCGTGGTTATCGGTACGGAAATTGACTACCCGATTGTTCTCGGTGCGGCCCTGCAGTTGTCCAGGGTCTTTTTTGGATGTTCCATTGATTAAAATCCGCTGGCGGGAACCGACCATACGTCTTGAAATGCCAATTGCATTTTGAATAATACGGTCCTGTAATATGGCAAGTCTTTGTTTTTTAACGCTTTCATCGGTTGGGTCGGGAAGATCTGCCGCAGGCGTACCCGGCCTCGCACTGTAGATAAAGCTGAACGAGTGATCGTAGCCAATCTCATCGATTAGATTCATGGTGCGTAGGAAGTCGTCTTCCGTTTCGCCTGGAAAGCCGATAATAAAATCCGAAGAGATACTGATATTGGGCCGATGTTTGCGTAGTCGACGTATCCTGGACTTGTACTCCAACACTGTGTGGCCGCGTTTCATGGCCATCAAGATGCGATCCGAACCACTCTGGACAGGCAGGTGCAAGTGATCTACCAGTTCCGGAATTTCGGCGTAGGCGTCTATGAGCGCATCAGAAAACTCTACCGGGTGAGATGTGGTGTAGCGAATACGCTCTATGCCATCGACTGCAGCTACGTAGATCAGTAGTTCTGCGAAGTCCACGATTTCCCCCAGATGGTTTGCACCGCGGTAGGCGTTGACGTTTTGCCCCAACAAATTCACCTCACGTACACCACCCTGAGCTAGTACAGCTACCTCGGCTATAACGTCGTCGAAGGGTCGGCTTACTTCTTCGCCACGGGTGTAAGGCACCACGCAAAATGTACAGTATTTGCTACAGCCTTCCATAATGGATACAAAGGCACTGGGTCCGTCTACTTTTGGGTCGGGCAGGCGGTCAAATTTTTCGATCTCCGGAAAGCTGATATCCACTATAACGGGGCCGCTTCTGTCGCTCTGATCGATCATTTCAGGAAGGCGGTGCAGGGTTTGTGGCCCGAATATTACATCGACATAGGGCGCTCTATCAGCAATAGCTGCGCCTTCTTGACTTGCGACGCATCCACCGACACCGATAATGAGTTCTGGATTTTTTTCCTTAAGCTTCTTCCAACGACCCAATTGGTGGAATACTTTTTCCTGTGCTTTCTCACGGATAGAGCAGGTATTGAGCAGTAATACGTCGGCCTCCTCCGGATTATCGGTGGTGACTAGGTCGTGGCTGAACTCGAGCAGGTCGCGAATCCGCGAGGAATCGTACTCGTTCATCTGACAACCGTGAGTTTTAATAAATAGCTTTTTGGCGACAACGTCGACCATGGCATTTCTTTGACCGAAAAACTGGTCGCGCAGTATAGCTGCAAGTTACGATAAAACACACCAGTGCGCGTACATCTTTGCTTGGAAATAGAGAAGTTGTGGTACTATTGGCGGCCCGATTTGCTGGTCCTTCCAAGCAGGTCAGACCGACAGACAGTTCATAAACTTCGAGTGGCGCTACAGCTATGGCACAAGACCCCTATTTTAAGGTGATCTTTCAAAATCAGAACGAGATCTACGAAATCTACGCACGCTCTATATATCAAAGCGATATGTGGGGTTTTATTGAGGTAGAAGAGTTCGTATTTGGGGAGCGTACAAAATTAGTGGTCGATCCCTCCGAGGAAAAGCTCAAAAACGAATTCAAAGGGGTGAAGCGCAGCTATATCCCCATGCATTCTATCGTTCGTATCGATGAAGTAGAACGTCAGGGAGTTGGCAAAATATCCGATGGCGGTTCATCGGATGGCAAAATCACCAAATTTCCACTGCCTGGTATTACCCCTACTCGCCGGGGTGCCGACGACTGAATTCCTGCCTGAGTGAGGCGAGCTTCACACAGGTTACGAAAGCAGCCATTGTTGTTTCAAGCTCTTCCACATTCGGAAATGAGGGCGCTAGCCTTATATTTCTATCGAACGGGTCCTGGCCGTAGGGGAATGAGGCGCCGGCTGGTGTGAGCTTGACGCCGGCCTCGGCGGCGAGACGCACAATTTCCCGAGCCAAGCCGGGCCTGGTATCAACGCTCACGAAATAGCCGCCCATAGGCCTGCTCCAGGTCGCCATACCCGTGTCGCGAAGATGATCGTTCAGGGTAGTCTGCACAACCTCAAAGCGAGGTCGAAGTAGCGCGGCGTGGCGTTTCATATGTTCCTTGACGCCATCCATATCCTTCAAGAAAAGCACCTGCCTCCGCTGATTTAACTTGTCCGGGCCTATGCTTTGAAAGCTCAGATGCTTCATGAATGCGTCGGTGTTTGCCCGGCTGGAGGCCGTAAATGCCACTCCCGACCCGGCGTGGGTAATTTTAGATGTCGAGCCAATCAACCACGCTCCATCCTCGCTACCCAACGCACGGCACTGGGCGGGCAGAGAACTCAGTTCCGGCGCGTTTGGGTATAGTGGGTGTACTGCGTATGCGTTGTCCCAAATTATGCGGAAACCTCGGCCGGCAAGGTGTGGTAAAGCAGCGAGTCTGGCGACAGTATCATCGCTGTACACCGTGCCGGTCGGGTTTGAAAACCGCGGCACACACCATATGCCCTTAATGTTGGGGTTATTTTGCACGGCTGTTTCGACCTGATCCATATCCGGTCCAGCGTCGGTCATGTCGATGGGGAACATGTCTATCCCCAGGTGTTCGCAGATCGCAAAGTGCCGGTCGTAGCCTGGAACGGGACACAAGAAAGTCACTGTTTGATTTGTGCCACAATCGTCGCGCCAGCTGGTTCCGCTAGAGCCAAAATTCAGTTCGAATTCCAGTAGCTGATACATCAGCGTGAGACTACTGGCTCCTGCAACGTAGGTATTTTCGGCTGTGGTATCCAGAAACTCAGCGAATAAGCGGCGCGCTTCCTTTATGCCCTGTGGTATGCCGTAGTTGCGCAGATCTCCACCGTCTTCTGCGTGGTACTCGCCCTGCAAAATCCCGTCGAGTCTA
>JBLHKV010000028.1:0-21921 GCA_047618115.1 Halieaceae bacterium
CGGCCCTAGGCTTGCATATTCAATTGCACGCCCTGCGCCCTGAAGCCAATGTTATTATTCATAATCATGCTCATTAGAGTGGTATTCGGGCCAATATACATCGCGTACCACCGATCTATGATCGGCACGACGCCAGCGGGTTTCCGTTTTTTTGGGAGGCGATGGCCAGACGAGAATTGCGCGAAGACCCTTCTATTGTCGACTAAGCTATCCCCTTTCGGTTTTTAGTACAGGAGCAAATAATGTCGCTGCAGATTACCCCTTTGGATAATGTGGGAGTTGAAGTCTCGGGCTTCGATATTAACGATGCAGTCACCGATGGCTTGAAATCTGAGCTACGGTCGCTGTGGTATCAACACGGAATTTTGCTATTTCGCGATCAGCAAATAACCCCGGAAAAACAGATCGAATTCAGCCGTATCTTTGGTCCGTTGGAACTGCATCCTCTCAAGGCAACAACTTCAGATGCTTACCCGGAGTTGTTTGTACTGGAAAACGGTGGAGAGCAAGACAGATTTTTCACCGCCAGTTACAACGGGGAAGAAGTGGTTGGGCGTCTCGACTGGCATATTGATTTGCACTACACAGGTCGTCCCAATCACGGAGCGCTACTGCGAGCGGTGGTAGTTCCCCAGGGCGATGGTCTGACGGGGTTCGGTGATTTGGCCAAGGCCTATGATGCCCTGGACGAAAAGACTCAGTATTTGCTGGAAAAGATCGAAGTTGCCTATGCCTTTTGCATGCAGCGCAGGCATATGCGCTATGTTGATCTGGACGGTTACGCGCCCGGCGCTCACAGTCCGCGGAAACCCAGCGATATGAAATACCCGGACTTTGCCGATACTGCCTATCCAGGAGTACTCACGCATCCTGTCACTGGAAGCAAAGTGTTGGGTGTCGTGGAGCAGTTTCTCGACAGGGTCATTAGTCCCCAACAGATTGGGCTATCCAATGACGAGGCAATTGAGTTATTACAATTTCTGGTCGAACACACGAGAAAACCGCAGTTTCACTATTTCCATCAGTGGCGGGAGGGCGATATGGTGCTGTGGGACAATTGGCGCGTAATGCATTGCGCTACTGGAACGCCTCCAGGAGTGAGGCGAGTAATCAATCGCACAACCATTGCCGGTGACGTGAGTCTCGGACGAGTACTGTAACTATGTTTCGCCAAATTCCCAAGTCCGTTCTAGAGACCAATCCATTTCCTGCGGTACCTTCGCGCGATGCAAACGCGATAATGGCGCTGATGTTTCAGTTGGACATTAGCCAACGTTTACCGGTAGCTGAATTTAAATGCTTGCAGTTAAAACAGCTTCGCGCCTTACTTGTTCATGCTTTTATTTCCGTACCGCATTACCAGGTGCAGTTTCGGTCACTGGGTATAGATCAGTTACCCGATGATCTCGATGAAAATTTTTTGACAAAACTGCCAAAGCTCACACGCCAAACCGTACTCGTATCTGAAGCATCGCTGCATTCAACGGCGACGCCCAAAGCGCATGGGAAGGTGCACGAGTTGGAAACATCGGGGTCAAGCGGCGAACCAGTACGTGTTCTCGGCACGACGTTAACGTCATTTTACTGGCATGCTCTAGGCATGCGCGACCATATCTGGCATGAACGCGATTTTAGCGGACGGTTGGCGGCCATCAGGCGAGGACCACGGAATACTGGGATGGCCCCCGATGGAGATACAGCTAAAGGATGGGGTTCGATTACCGATATTGTTTTTAAATCCGGGGCTGCGTATCGACTAAATGTAGCAACGCCCCTGGCTGAGCAGGTTGTGTGGATGCAAAAACGTTCTGCAGAATATCTTTTGTGTTTCCCATCAAACGTGATGGCATTGGCTGATTATTCGATTGAGAAGGGTCTTCAGTTTCCTGACTTGAAGCAGGTGCGGACTATAGGCGAAACAGTAACGAGGGCGTTGCGGGAGCGGGTGCGCGAGGCTTGGGGTGTGGCAGTGACAGATATCTATAGCTGCGAGGAGGCGGGTTACATTGCCATTCAATGCCCCGATCACGATCACTACCACGTGCAAAGCGAAAATGTACTGGTAGAGATTGTAAATGAAGAGGGGGACGCCTGTGGCATAGGCGAGTGTGGAAGGGTTTTGCTGACCACCCTACAGAATTTTGCCATGCCTTTGATACGTTATGAACTAGGCGATATGGCGGAGTGGGGAGAGCCTTGCGACTGTGGAAGAACATTGCCGGTTATTAAGAAAATCTACGGCCGAACTCGTAGCCGGATGATCCTTCCCGATGGCAGGAGCGAGTTCCCCTATACGGGTGAAGACGGGCAGGCCTTTCGCATTACGGGTCAAAAGCCTCGACAGCTTCAATACATACAAAAAAGCCTGGAAACTATTGAATTGAAACTGGTCATCGACACGCCTCTGACGCTGGAGATCGAGGCTCGTTATGCCAAGATTATACAGGACAATCTTGGGCATCCTTTTGATATTATATTTTCCTATCCCGACCACATTCCCAAGCAGGCGAATGGGAAGTTTGAGTTATTTATCTGCGAGATTCAAAATTCGTCCGCATCGTGAACGACGATTGCCGCGTAGTTTAGGCTATCGCTATCCGGGAAGTAGTCGGGGACTACGTATTTTTCTCCCGGCACTTTGAATCCCATTTTTTCGTACATATTCAGCAGCGGGTCTATCGGTGAGTGATGGCGCCTCGCCGACGTATATTCCCAGGCGCTGCACTCAGCATGCTTCTCACGGTACCGTCTGAAACCAGGAATTACCGCACCCGCAATGACATAGCGCAACTTCAACTCACGCGCGAGCCTCACAACTTGGGTGATCGATGGTGAAAAAATATCGTAGCCGCGATAATTCTCAGCAATGATTCCAGACACAATATACAGAGCGTTACACTGACTGATATCGACGGTATCCGGTAAGTAGCCTTCATTGGTTACGTGGTCCCAGCTGACGAAATCTTCGGGATTTTCAGGGTTATAACGAAACGGCATGGAGGTCATAGTTCCTATGACCTCCGGTGTTGTACTCTGTGTGACGGCCAGCAGGAAACCCTGGTTAAACTTTTCCAGTCTAGCGGCAAACTTGTCGTGCTCGGCTCTGGCTATTTCTTGCCACCCCATCTCCACGCGTAGTACCTCGGGTAGATCTTCCGCGGTAGCGGTTCGAATGTTGAATTTCATGGATGCTTCCAGTTGTCGCGTTCGATCGTGCTATACAGAGATGCACATTAAATTGCATTAATGGCTGGTTAGATTGTAAGCGTTTCCCGGTCGGAAATGCCCCGGCATGTTAGTTTTTTAACGGGCTTTCCACAGTTGATGCTCTCGGTACATGTGTAATAGTGTCGATATTTGCCAGTAATCTTGGACCAATCAGAGAAAGTGACCCGCATCTTATGACCACTTCGCCCGACTTTCGCAGGGGTCTCGACAGCGGGTAAATCAAATTTTTCGGGATTGGGAGCATCGGGGTCTGGTTGAGAACGATGGTCGATACCTGCTCGTCCGCGATGTGTCGCGGCTCGAGGCAGAAATCGAACTCCCCAGTAGTTAATCTAAGGTTTAGACCGCGGCTAGTTTTTTTGCCACCCAGTACCAAACGGCGGCATTTAGATTCAGGCCGATGTGGCTACCGAGTACTTCAATATTGTGAACCTGATGCGCAGTGCCCTGTTGCATTGAGGTACGCCAGTTAACGATTCCATCGGCCCTGGTGTAGATGGCGGTGGTAGGTACGGGTGGAGGAATACAGAGAATGTCATCGTCGTCTCGGGGTTCGAACTGCGGGTTGAGCCGTTGGTACATCTTGTCGGCGTGAGAGCCGTCACCACGTCCTTTGCCAAAGGGGCTTCCCAGGGTTATTACCTGATGCACGGATGCAGGTTCCATTTTTGCTATTTCGCGCGCGTAGATACCACCCAGAGAGTGGCCTATCAGTGACACCTTGCCGTCGCCCGCCGCTGCCAGTTCCTCTATCGATGCACGCAGCTTGTCGGGGGAAAAACTGCTTGGACCAAGATTACGACCCTGGCCCCAACCTCTGGCCCGGTAGCCGAGTTTACACAGGAAGCGAATCAACGGTTGGTTGCCGCGATCATCGCCCATAAAACCGGGCATGATCATGACGCCCTGTCCGTCGCCTTTGGGCATTTTCTGTAGCAGTGGAGCGACTGCACCCAGACAGGCAGCATCGAGCAGCGCCCGGGGCGCGTCTGAAAATGCCAACAGCCAGTGTGGTGGTTTTAGATTCATGGCCGGCTCGCTGCGCTCAGTTCTTCGAAGCTATCGACTATACACTGTTTGTAAAACTCGGGGTCCGGCATCATATCGCGACAGGATGAGGCGGAAATCGTCATTTCTCCACAATAACTGCCTATCACGTGAAACAAACCCAAGCCATCCAGTACCGGGCCAGTGCCATAGTTGGCCACCATCTTCGCGCCCATTGAATACAACGGTACCTGTGGGCCGGGAACATTGGTAATGACACAGTTGAAATCGGGCTTCATGCGGCTCATCAAACCCCACTGACTGGCTAGTCTGGCCGCCTGAGCCGTCAGCATGGAGGGAATGAATTGGGTGTAATCGGTCATGGCCCGTGCGCCAATAGCGTTGTTGTAAGCCTTGGCTGCTTTGGTGCTCTCGTGGACCGCCTCTAGACGCTCCATAGGGTCTTCAATATCGCTGCGTATTGCCACTGTCATAGTAGACACTACATTGCCGCCTGTGCCGTCTTCATCGGTGGTGCGCACATTGACCGGCGCCATGGCGGCGAGAGACTCCTCTGGTAGCTCGTCGTGATGCTCCAAATATTTGCGCAGTGCGCCGCCGACGATGGCAATGGCTGCGTCGTTAACCGTGGCTCCCGGTACTGAATTCTTAATCGACTTTACATCTGCCAGCGAGAAAGTGGCAGCCTCGAAGATGCGATGCGGCGATACTTTCCCGTTAAAACGAGTACGTGGAATTTTTGAAACCTGCTGCAAATCACCCTTGCGCACAGCATTCCAGGCCTTGGCCATTCCAGGCACTGTATTGCGGGCCACGCTGATGAAGTTAAAGGGTTTGCGGATATTATTCAGTTGGGCCCGCAGTACCAATTCCAGGCCCGAGGGGTGACTATCAACTTTGATTACTGCCGGTGCGCGCGGCACTGAGTACTCAGGTGTCAGGTCGTGTATTGCCGCTGTTATCTCCATGCCTGAGGCACCGTCGATTGCCGCATGGTGGGTCTTGGAGAAAACTGCAAATGAACCCTTGGGATATCCCTCGACGTTGTTCAGCCCCTCAATGATGTATACCTCCCAGAGCGGGCGAGAGCGATCCAGCGCGCGGGCATGCAGACGCGAAATAAGGATACATAGCTGGCGCCAATCTCCTGGGCTGGGCAAGGCGATATGGCGTACGTGGAACTCGGGGTCGAAGTCGCCATCGGTCACCCAGTAAGGGTGGTCCATTGAAAATGGCACCTCTACCAATTTTTGGGTCATAGCCGGAATCGTCCGGGTGCGTTCGTTAAAATGGACGATTACATCCTTAAAACGAACCTTTCCACCAGGTGCTGTAGATTGGTCGTAAATGGCCAGCCCGGAGATGTGCATCGGTGCGTTGGCGGTTTCCAAATAGAGGAATGAGGCATCGAGGCCTGTCAATTGACGCATAGTTTTACTTCTGTATTAGAGATAGGGTTGGCTTGCTAGAGTCACGATTTTTCAGTTTAACAAATCTAGCCGGAATAAATTGCTTTGGCTGTCACCCGTGTGACAAAAAAACCAAAAACGTCTGACTTGCCACTGCGGCCACAGTCCGTGTTAAATTGACCTGCATTTACCTAAATGAGTTATCCAGATTGCGCAAGGACACGCTGACAACCCGCAAACGAATCATCGATACCGCTGAAGCTCTTTTCGCGGAACGCGGTGTGGAAAGTACGAGTTTGTTGGAAATAGCCAAGGTTGCTGGTCAGAAAAACCGTAGCGCGTTGCAGTACCACTTCACCAACAAGGAGGGCTTGCTTGACGCGGTGCTCGATAAACACGCATTACATATCTCCAAAACCAGAGCGCTCATGCTCGATAGACTCCAACAAAGAGACGAGTACAGCTTTTATGAGCTGATAGAAGCGCTGGTATTGCCTATGGCCTCTCAATTGGACAATGAGGATGGGGGGCGGGCATTTTTAAAAATCCACAGTCAATTGATGACCGCCGAAACCTTTTCCCAGCTACGCCAGCGCCGAGACCAGAGTGACGTTAATACGCAGCGATTGCTCAACATGGCCGCCCCGTTCATGAACGAAGCCAATCCGGATACGGTCAGAGCCAGGCTGGTTCTCGCCGGCTGTCTGCTTATCCACGGGCTTGCCGCTTTTCTGGCGCATAGCGACCACCTCGAACGCGAAGAGTTTCTGCATATTCTCGTCCAGGGCATTGTTGACCTGTTGGCGCCTCCCGAGTAAACCCATACTTAATACTACTTGATTAAGTATGGGTCATTTGATTTAATACAACTCCATCGGGGGAGCTGTTAGAAAACGAGTGGAAGAAAGACGATGAACCAACTTCATCACCGTACCTGTCATCTCTGCGAAACCATGTGCGGCATAGAAATAGAGCACGATGGCGAGCAGGTCATAGCGATTCGTGGCGACAAAAACGACGTTCTTAGCCAGGGCAATATTTGTCCCAAAGCCACCGGTATCCAGGATATTCATACCTGCGAGGATCGCTTGCGTAAGCCGCTCAAAAGGGTACGTAAGAACCCAGATGAAAAAAGTCACGACGACGAGTGGGAAGAGGTCGAGTGGGAAGAAGCCATTGATTATGCGGCTGGAGGTCTCGCGCGTATTCAGAATCAATACGGGAAAGACAGCCTCGGCTTGTACTTTGGCCGCAGCACTGCTCACAATATCGGTACCTTGCTAGCCGTAACACCGGTACAGAAAATTATTGGTTCGCGCAATATCTATACGGGTTCCACGGTTGACCAGATGCCGCATAACTTCGTTTGGCATCATATGCTCGGGCATCAGTTTCTGTGCACCATTCCCGATATCAACCGCACGGATTACTATTTGATGTTGGGGACCAATCCCAAGGTGTCCAACGGCGCACAAATGTCCACCGGCGCCAACACCTGGAAAAAACTCAACGCCATACGCGCACGCGGCGGGAAATGTGTCCTTATCGATCCGCGTCGCACCGAATCGGCCAAGTACATGGACGAGCACCACTTTATCCGGCCCCACGCAGACTCGATGTTACTGATCGGCATCGTTCAAACCATTTTCGCGAAGGGCCTGGCGAGACCTGGACGTATGGCGGGGCACATTAACGACTGGGACAAGATCAAACCTCTGATGAATCAGTTCGATATGGATCGTATTGCCGAGATAACGACCATTTCGCGTGAAGACATCGAGCGTATCGCGGAGGAGTTCGCGACTGCCAAGAGTGCTGTTTGCTATGGCCGCACCGGCATATCGATGGTGCAGTTTGCGGGCTTGACCCAGTGGTTGATGCAGGTGCTCAATGTGATCGTAGGCGGCATGGACGAGATTGGTGGCATGATGTTTCCAAAGCCGGCCATCGAATCTCTGCCGCTGACGCAATCCAGCTGGAATAATTATCGCTCTCGGGTGAGTGGCCGCCCCGAGTTTTCCGGCGAATTTCCCATGGCAATTCTAGGCGAGGAGATTCTGACACCGGGCGAGGGACAAATTCGTGCTCTGATTGGCCTCGCCGGTAATATGGTGCTTTCGATGGCGGATGGCCACAATTCGGAGAAGGCGCTGCAAGCGCTGGAATTCTACGTGGCTGTAGACCCCTATCTGAACGAAACCACCCGTTTTGCAGATATTATTCTGCCGCCATGTGGCCCGCTGGAAAAGGGCCACTACGATATGTTTTACCACCTCTACGACACCATCAATTGGTCGAAGTATTCCCCCGCGTTGTTTACCACTGAGTATTCGAAGTGGACAGATTTTGAAATATTCACCGAGTTGATGGGTAGTTTTGCCGCAATGCGGACAAAAAGTACTATTAAAAAATTCTTTATAAACTGCGCTCATAAGCTGATACGCAAGGTACTGACCGTTGAAAGAATTGTGGCAATAGGCCTTCGCTTTGGGCCTTATGGCAAGGGTCTGAACCCTTTTAAGAAAGATGCGCTGTCACTGCAGAAGCTGAAGGATAATCCTCACGGAGTCTTTCTGGGCGATTTGGAGTACAGCTTCCCTGCAGGCTTATATACCGAGGACAAGAAGATTAATCTGACACCGCAGGTATTTATCGACGATCTCCCGCGATTGAAGGCGTACTTCGTAGATGGCGGCATGGAGACAGAACAAGCTGCCTCCGAATTCGACTTGAAAATCATCAGTCGTTTGACCAATCGGACGCTGGGTTGGATGCATCACAGTTACCGCCTTGTTAAGGGCAAAAATCCCTGTGAGCTGATGATGCACCCAATGGATGCGGCGGCACGGAATATTGGGGCGGATAGTGTGGTTGCTGTGACTTCCCGTACCGGGCAGATCCAGATGCCGGTGCTTATCACCGAAGAGGTCATGCCGGGAGTCGTGTGTATGCCACACCTCTGGGGACACAATCGTAAGAATACCCGGCAGCGGGTGGCCAATGCCAATCCCGGTGTGAGTATGAACGATATTACCGATGTGACTGGCATGGACCAGTTAACCGGAAACGCTATTGTGAATGGCGTTCCTGTGAAGGTAGAACCGGTGGATAAAGTATCTAACGCACAGACCACGCCCGAAGACGAGACCGTTGAGGAGTACGTTGCCTAACATGAACATTAGGTTTTTGAAAAACGTCATTCAAACGATGCTAATTCTGTGCATTTCCCAGGGTAGCTTTGCAACCGATGCCGAAGCTTCACAAAAGATCAGTGGGCCTCTGAAAGTGAAATTTAGTCGTGCATTTGGAGCGCCTGCCGATGGTTCCTGGGACGAACTTTTTTCGGGAGATAATACCTTCGATCCGATCAAATACGCCAACGAAAAACCCGAGGGAGCTATTTTTAAATCGGGCCAGTATGCGCTCAGCTCAACCACCTCGGGAAACGAGATATGGTATGGAACGGCGGCATCCGTATGGTGTTACTGGCCCTACATCTCCATGAAGATGCCGTTGACCTTGATGAATCACGAGACCCCCAACCATGGCTGTCAGATGACGCCCCCGGCAGGCCAGCGACCATTTGCCCAGATCTATTTCCACGATGTTGAAACAGACGTAACGACCCATGTTGGTCCAGATGCGATTGCAAATGGTGAGCAGTTTTTACAGGACTCGTCGAGCGGTTTGATGAAGTTATCATTTATTGACGCGATGCTTTCAATGCCCGGTTATACGTATCGAGGCGCTGGCACTATCGACAATTTGACTTTTTTTGCAGGATCCAATCAGTACGCTGCAAATATGATTAAATCGGAGTGGCTCGATACGCTGAGCCCAGAGCAACGCGCTGTAGAACTAAAAAAATTCCCTGCAAATTTCGATTTCACTCAGGAAGGCCTTATTGGCTACAACCGTATTTTTGTGTTTGATAACATCAAGAAAGAGTATTTGGGTTATGCCGATTTCTTTTTTGATACGGTGCGCCGATTCCAAACTGTCATCCATCCCGACGGTAGTAAAGGTCTGTATTGGTTCGGTGGCCCCGATCAGTCTGGCGGGCAGATGGGCAAGAGTTTAAATACGATGCTGCGTTGGGTTGGAACGGTGGAGAGTCCTTTATCCGGCGGCCCTCTGAATAACGGCTTTGATATTGTTTCTGATCAGCGCTTTGAAAAATACGGCGTCGTCGGCGACTTCCGCGAATTTGTAGTCAGTGGCGAGAAGCATTTCGTCAGCAGCTCCTGGTACAACCCCCAAGGCGAACCGGCTTCAATGTTGGTAAGCAATGCCATGCCAGACGCTGGCTACTCTGCAGCGGAGCCTGTGGTCTACCAAACAGTAATGAAGTACACCGATTATGATCCAGAGCAAGTAGGGGGGCATGGCGCTAAAATGGCCGCCAATGTATTCTTTGGTGACTACCTGTATTTCGGTTCCTACCATCAGGGTACGTCTGGCGCCTACGACAAAATCATGGACAAATACTGCGATGACGAACAGATTCAAAATCTTTGTAAACTGGCAGACTACGACGAAGACGACACTGAAGCTCATCGAGCGTTCATGATGAAAACCTGGCGCGCGGCTGCCGTTTTTCGTATCAAGACCGAAGATCTACTGGCCACTGATACACCTGCAAAAAACAAAATTGAGCTACTGTACGGAAAAGAAAACGACTGGGTTTTCAGGCCGACCAAAGGTAATGGGGGTAGTGGCTATGGCGGATATGAATTTGTTATGGAGAAAAACAGGCTAGACCAAAAACCGCTGTTTGGCGATGAAGGTTTTGGGCATCAAGGTATGGTTTACACTTTTACCTTTGTAGAACACGACGGGAAACTGTTTCTAGGCTCTTGGAACTCAACGGCTGGACTGTTTGATATGTTCGACAATACCGCCTACTCCTTCTGGAACCACAGGGCGTTGCACCTATTCGGTCTGCCCATCCCCTTAAGCCCTTTTGGTCAGTCAACCGTGACAGAAAACAACCCGGCGTACTTCCTCTACCAAAGTATTATCGACGATACTAAAAATAGTGGTTACACGCTGGATGAAGCGAAAAAAGGCTGGTTGATGGTCTTTGAGGACACCAGCTCTCCCGCGGTGATAATAAAGGATGGCTTTGGTAATCCCTGCAACAACGGGGTGCGTAACTTCGCGAAGGTCAATGGAGATTTGTATCTGGGTACAACCAGTTGGTGTAATCTTGGTAAAGACTCCGGTCTGGAATACTACAAGTACGAAGGTTCAAATCGGTAATTGACTTATGGTGGTGATTGAGGAGAGGTAATGTGACATGGGATGATAGCGGCGCTCAGAAACAAAAATGTATAACTTTCGCCGCGTTACACCAGCGCGACAAACCCTTCTTAATACCCAATCCCTGGGACGCAGGTTCCGCGAGACTTCTGCAGGGTATGGGCTATGAAGCGCTGGCTACCACCAGCTCAGGCTTCGCCCATACGCTGGGGCGTACAGATGGCATGGTCACCCTGGAAGAAAAATTACTGCATTGCCGGAGCCTATCCTCCGCTACGTCTATTCCAGTAAATGCCGATTTTGAGAACGGTTACGCTCACGACCCAGAGGTGATGCAATTCAACATCCACAAGTTGGCGGAGACTGGCGTAGCTGGCTGTTCAATCGAGGATTACGATCGCGAAACCCACGAGGTTTATGACTTTGATTTTGCCGTTGAGCGAATTTTTGCCGCGATGTCTGTCATAGACCAGTTGGATATGCCATTTCAGCTAACTGCTCGCGCAGAGAGTTTACTTCGCGGAAGGGATGACCTCGATGACACGATAGAACGTCTTCAGGCTTTCTCGAAGGCGGGAGCGCACGTATTGTATGCACCCGGTATAGCGTCGTTGGAACAATTGAGTCAAGTTACCAATGAAATCGATAAACCGTTTAATGTGTTGGCGCCATTCATTGCGAATGCAACTGTCGATGAGCTCGCGGAGGCGGGGGCACAACGCATCAGCGTCGGCGGCGCGCTGAGCTGGGTAACAGTAAGCCCGCTTATCACGGCAGGCTGGGAGATGTTGAAGCAGGGTACTTTTGGCTGGACGAGTGAGATGGCCGACTCTGGTGAAGTCAAACGACTCCTTTCATGAATTACCGAATAGGAGCTACCTTGGCGATGGTTGACGATAGGCAATAAGCGTATCGCCGCTTTGGTAGTTGGTGGCGCTCCTCACTGAATCCAGAAATAGATAAAACAATTCCGCCTGGGAATTTATGTCCAGCTTCGCGTAGGCGTGTTTGCGGTGTAACTTGACGGTCTCGATGGCAATCGATAAACGCTCAGCTACATTTTTGGTACTGTGACCATGTAGTACCAGATTGATCACCTGAGTCTCTCGATCTGTTAACAAACTGCTGCCGAAGGCATGTAGCGCTGCATCCAGTTGCGGGCGTAGGTCGGTAGAGTTTGCTTGTGTAGTGGACTCTCGCCAGTGTTGCTGGCACAGACTTTCTATGGTCGGCAGAATGGCTGCCAGCGTAGCCATTTGTTCCGCTGAAAAATTTGGATGGGGGGCTATTTTACCCAAAGCAATATTCAGGAAACCTTCTTCACCGATTCGAATCAAATAACCGCACTCATCCTGAAAGCCATGATCCCCATACCAGATTTTATAGTACTCGCTGTCTTCAAAACCTTCCGGAGCCAGGTCACCGATGCGAAACATGCCGTACTCTTGGTTGCGGGTAGCAGCCAGGTAATATGGGTCCAGTAAAAAAGCGCCGCGAATAAAAGTGTCCAGTGCGGAACCAGTGGATTCTTTTGATGGCTCACTGTAGTCAATCTGCGGTAAGTCGGTCCCCGGATAGACGACGATAGTGGCATCGTCTATCGCGACCAACTGCCGCAGCATGTTTATCAGCGCTGCAGGGAAGTTGGCGTGGCCAATCGCGGGTATCAGGATTGCAAGCTGCTGACTAAACAGTGCGAGCATAAGCTTTATTTTTTCGTTGCCCTTGGATGGGGCGCAATTATAACCCGGATTAGCTGCCTACGTTGTAATGTGATGCGGTCTCGTCCAAAGCCTGGGAAAATCGATCGATCAATATATCAATTTCAGCTTTGCTACAGATCAGCGGCGGGGCTGTTATCATCGCGTCACCGGTAGCTCGTATCATCAAACCATTTGCAACTGCGGTGTTTCGACAGAAAATGGCAGCCTCGGCATCTGGGGCCAATCGCTCTCTCGATGACTTGTCTTTAACCAGTTCAACCGCCGCAAACATACCCGCACCACGCACCTCGCCCACTATGGGGTGATCTTCAAATTGTTTCAGCTTACCCTGGAAATAGGGCGCGAGATCTGCTCCTACCTTTTCGATAATATTGGTTTCAGAAAGTAGTCGAAGAGTCTCGATCCCCGCAGCACAGGCGGCCGGATGGCCAGAGTAGGTCAGGCCATGGTTGAAGTCGCCTTCGTGGGCGACCAGTACATCGGCAATCTTGTCGCCCACCATGACACCGCCCAAGGGTATGTAGCCATTGGTCACCGCTTTGGCAAAGGTCATGAGGTCCGGTTTGAAGCCGTAGGTTTCACAGCCAAACCATTGGCCAGTGCGACCGAAGCCACAGATGACCTCATCCGCAATAAGCAGGATATCCCGCTCGTCACAGATGCGTTGAATCTCTGGCCAGTAGCTGTCTGGTGGAATAATAACTCCGCCTGCACCCTGTACAGGTTCGGCAATAAACGCGGCCACGTTGTCTTCACCCAATTCATCAATTTTAGTCTCCAGCTCACGGGCTATCCTGAGGCCGAATTCATTGCGATCTTCATCCCCGCCCAGCTCGAACCAGTGGGGTTGATTAACGTAATGAATATAAGATAAACCGATAAACTGCTTATGCATGGAGTCCATGCCGCCTAGAGAGGCAGCGGCGATGGTGCTGCCATGGTAGGCATTCTTGCGGCTGATAATCTGTTTTTTGTCCGGCTTACCCAGTAGGTCATAGTAACGATGTACCAGGCGAATATTCGTATCGTTGGCTTCGGAGCCTGAATTGGTGAAGAAAACCCGGTTGAACTGGGCAGGTGTCACCTCTACCAGAGCTTTGGCAAGCTCGACTGAGGGCTGATTTGAACAGTTAAAGAAGTTGTTATAGTAGGGCAGTTGCTGAAGCTGGGTGTGGATTGCCTCGACTATAGTGTGCTGGCTATAACCCAGGTTGCAGCACCATAAGCCGGACATTCCATCGAGAATCTGGTTGCCATCAGAATCCCGAATGTATATGTGCTCAGCTTGAGAGACGATGCGCCCACCAGTGTTGCTGTATGCCTGAAGATCCGTAAATGGATGCAGGTGATGAGACTGGTCGAGCTCTTGCAAGGCTTTGGTGTTGTTTGACTGTTCGCTCATGAATCTACCCTCTACGCGCTGATGTGTGGCACCTACACGTTATAGGTATATCCGACGTGTCAGCTTTTCAATAGTATGTCACAGTGATAATAATTTTCATTTAACCCTAAAGTGGTGTTTTTGACATGTCTGACGACACATTGAAGCAACTTGACGCATTTCTGCTCAAGTATCCCGATATTGAGGTGTTCGAGGTTATTTTACCTGACCTGGCTGGAGGCCTGCGCGGCAAGTGGGTGGCAAGGGACAAGATACACAAGGTGTTTGGAGGAGGGCTCAAATTGCCCATCTCATCGCTGGGATTGGATGTGTGGGGCCGTGATCACGCCTCGGTGTTTGAAGACGGTGATGGTGATGGTATCTGCCGCGCTGATATTAATACACTGGTGTCCGTCCCCTGGTTGTCACGTCCAACCGGACAGGTACTGGTATCTCTCGATGAAATCGGTGGTGCGGTGTGTAGTTATGATGGGCGCAGCATTGTCCAAAGTCTGATGGCGCGTTTCGATGCGCTTGGATTGACGCCGGTTTTGGCCAGCGAAATGGAATTCCATCTGTTTCGTATGGAAAATGATCATCTGGGACGGCCAGTCCATACCCAGAGCGATGCCATCGGTGGAGCGCTCAATGCTGGTCAAACCTACGGTATAGATTTGATGGAGGACATGGGCGAACTTATGCACGCCATCCGCGACGCCTGTGCCGAGCAGAACCTGCCCGTCGATACCTTGATCAAGGAAGCCGGGCCGTCGCAGTACGAGATAAACCTGTATCACGGCGACAACGCACTTTTGGCAGCGGACCAGGCGCTGATGTTGGAGCGGGTTATTAAAGGTGTGGCGAAACAGCACGACTTGCGTGCAGCGTTCATGGCCAAACCTTTCGGCGATCAGGCCGGCAATGGCATGCATGTTCACTGCAGCTTAATCGATCGCAATGGCGACAATGCCTTTAATAATAACACCGATGCGGGCAATGAACTGCTTCGGCACGCCATCGCCGGTTGTCTGGATTCTATGGAAGATGTCATGTTGCTGTTTGCTCCAAACCTGAATTCTTATCGTCGTTTCCACAGGGGCAGTCACGCCCCATTAGCCCCGACCTGGGGTTATGAGAACCGCACGGTATCTGTGCGGGTGCCCGCCGACAGCCACGAGGCTATGCGGATCGAACATCGCGTCGCTGGAGTCGACGCCAATAGTCACCTGGTGATTGCCGCCATTTTGGCTGGCATGCTGCATGGAATTGAAAATAAGTTGGACGCGCCCCCAGCAGTAGAGGGTAGCGCATACGATCAGTTTCCGCCGACTCTTCCCAGCCACTGGCCGGATGCGCTGGATAAGTTTTCCAAGTCTGCCTTTGTGGAGGAGTACTTCAGCAGTGATTTCCGTGCGGTTTATACCGCCCTTAAGCAGCAGGAACAGGATGAGTTTGATCGCGTGGTGACACCCTTGGAGTATGAAAGCAATCTTTAGCAAAGATTTGTAGGGACCGCGAAATCGCTGTCATCGGCTAGAGCGACACTATTGACTAGTATCATTTGCAACAAAACGAGTACTATTTTGATCATGATTTATGTCTATCGGAGGGAGATGCTATGGGTCTGAATCGAACATAGTAAAAAACGATATGGATGACTTCCCCGTACAAGCGGAACTGGTGACAGCTGACTGGCTATCCAGTGCACTCGACGTGTCGCATGGAAAAGCAGTTCTTGAAAATGTAACGGTTGTCGACGCACACAGCGGTACCACCGGGCGGGCGCGCCTAAGTCTGGATTGGAGTGGCGACGGACAAGAACACCTGCCTTCGACCGTGTTTCTAAAATTGCCACCTGTCGAAGCCGATCAGCAGGCAATGGTGGTGGAGGAGGGCATGGGGGTGCGTGAGGCGCGCTTCTATCGAGAGCTTTCTGTGGAGGTTCCAGCGCGGACGCTACATTCCTATTACAGTAACTGGAGTGACGATGGTACGCGTTACCTTATGGTCATGGAGGACATCATAGCCTCCGGGGGACGGCCCGCCAGTATCGCTAGCGACTGTACGCTCGAGGTTGCCGAGCAACTGATGGATGCATTTGGAGCGGTGCACGGTCGCTACTGGGGTTCATCTCGGTTCAAGGATGAACTTGACTGGCTGCAACCCTTTTCCATTCGCTCAGGGTACGGAAGGCAACTGGTATCCAGCGCAGTGACGGAGTTTTCGGGGCAGATGCCCGCGGTTTTTACGGCTGCAGCAGATTTGTATTGCCAACATAATCTGGCATTGGCAGATATGTTTGAGAGCGGCACACCGACATTGATACACGGCGACGCGCATATGGGTAATCTCTTTCTGAACGTGGATCACCGCGTTGGCTTTTTTGATTGGGCGTTGGCGGCGACAATGCCGGGAATGTGGGATGTGGCCTACGTGCTGTGCAACTCCTTTCCACCCGAGCTCAGGCGTGAACACGAGGATGCTTTATTGCGGCGGTATATCGCGGGTTTGTCAGCCGCTGGAGGTCCCTCTCGCTCCGTTGATGAGGTATGGGGTGAGTACCGTCTTTACGCGCTGTACCCATGGATTGCCGCAGCGGCGACGTTGGGGGCCGGTGAACGGATGCAACCGAGAGAGGTAGCCATGCGCGCCCTGAACTGGAGTCACACGGCTTTGGAAGATTTGCAGGTAATAGATTATGTCCGCGGGCTATTGAACCTGGATTAATCCCCCGGGCTATCTACCCGTTGTTAGGCTGCTTGGTTGGCGTCTTTGGTTTCGGGGTCGAAGGTTATCTTCATACTTTTGATGCCGTTGACAAGATTCGATCGCGCATAGTCAATTTTCCCTACCAGCTTGGGATTGCGAATCCGTGGAATGATTTCCTCGAACATCACCCGCATTTCAAGACGCGCGAGATGCGTGCCAAGACAGAAATGTTGGCCGATGCCAAATGAGCGATGTTGGTTGTAAAGATCAGGCATGCGCTCGGCGCGGGTTACGTCAAAGTCCATTGCGTCTTCGCCGAACACTCCCTCGTCGTGATTAACCGTGTGATAGTGCAGAATAATTTTATCGCCCTTTTTCATTTGCTGCCCGGCGACTTCTATATCTTCCATGGCAGTGCGACGCATTAGAATAAATGCTGTGTTGTAGCGCAACATTTCTTCACAGGCGTTGGGGATCTTGTCGGGGTTGTCCACCAGGTATTGAAGCTGATCGGGGTGCTCCATCAACATGCGCATGCCGTGGGTGGTAACGGTGCGAGTTGACTCGTTACCTGCGGAAATCAGCAGCAGGAAAAACCAGACGAATTCGTCTTCGTCGAGGCCCGGCTGCTTGCCGTTGCCATCGAGCAGGGCACCGATAATATTCTGTTTCGGATTGGCTTTGTGTTCCTCCATCAGTTTCATGGCGTAGGCGATGACATGAAAAGAAGCTTCCTCAGCGACTTGCTTGTCTGCAGCCATGTCCTCGTCCTGGTTGAAGATCATGGCATTTGTCCACGCGAAAAAATCCTGCCGGTCTTCCGGGGGAATGCCACAAAGTTCCAAGATTGCTAACAGAGGGAGTTCTGCTGCGACTTCTTTGACGAATTCACATTCTCCCCGGTGGGCGACCTGATCGACAATGTTTTTCGCGTGCTGCCGAAAACGTTCCTCGTAGGATCCAACGGCTGTGGGTGTAAAAGATGCACGGCTCAGTCTGCGAGATACGAGCTGCCGAGGAGGGTCCATATTGATAATCATATGCCGATGGATGGTATCGACGTCCTCCTGTGAGTGCTCCTCAGCGAGCGCTGTTCGCGCCTCACTGGAAAATTGCAGGGGACGTTTGGAGATAAAATCTATTTCTTCTCTACCCGTAACCAGCCAGTAGGGGACTCCCATCGTCGGGTCCTCCATATAGTGGATGGGACCGGAGCGGCGGATGCGCGCCAATTCTTCGTAGGGCATACCCTCTGCGTAAGTATCCGGGTCAATCATGTTGGCAAATGGGCATTCGGTCATGGCTTTAATCTCGTGGTGGTGATGAAAAAACTATACCCTAATAGTCATTAGGTTACAATAAGGCGAGGGGCTCGCTGGAGTGTTGCTTGTGCACCCAGGCGCGTGGCGATTCACCGGTACTGATTTTGAAAGCATTGGAGAATGCACTAACCTCCGAATAGCCCAACATATCTGACAAGGCTGTGATGGACGAACTGGATTCCTTTAGATAGCGTTTCGCCATATTAACTCTTACATCTTCCAGCAGGTCCCTATACGACGCTCCATTGGCTTTCAGCCTGCGCTGTAGCGTCCGTTTGGTTATCGACAGATAGCTTGCGACGCTGTCGACCGAGCAATCTCCTGTGAGTATGGCCTGTTGAATCAGGTGTTTGATTTGATCTGAATAGTTGTTTGGGTAACTTTGAGCAACCAGTGCGAGGTGATCCTTTAAGATCCTGTGCAGGTTACTGTCGGCCTGGGATATTTTCAGATCCAGGATGTCTGCATTAAAAGTCACCCATGAGCCTTCCCAATCATAGTAGATCGGACACCGTAGCAGTTCTCGAAATGGGCGAATATTTTCAGGTCGGGAACGTGTAGAGTAAGCCGCTTTCGGGGCCCATTGGCTGCCACAAAGGAGACTCATGATATTGATACCAATGCCCATGGCGAGATCGGACTGCTGGATGGTTGGAAAAGCGTGGCCTATCCTGGACTCAAAACTCCAACGAGCCAGCCCGTCGTCTACAGTGAGATTTATATAGGCCCCCTGATTGTGATGCGCAAAGTACTTGCTCAGCTCGGCCAGGGCGGTTCTGATATCCGGCGCCTGAGCCATAACAAAACCAACCGGGCCCAAAACGTTTATACCCTGTTCGCGTGATAATAGTAGACCGAAATGCTGGCAATTCAGCGTTTTGGCGCTCAGTTCCAATAACGTTAGAAAAGAGCTGTACGCGATCCAGTCATCGGCCTGCAGCGGCGCAGTAGTTACCCCAGATGCGCTGAGAAGGGCGTTGGCATCGCCATCGAGGCTGGCGACCAGCTCTCGATAACCATCCAACACCGAAGCGCGGACCATATATTCAATCATAGGCTTCCCAACACTGGGTTTATTAGCGTAAAGCTAGCGCCTTCGTCGCTAAATATCAACTTTATGTCGTGCTATATTAAGTACGACGGCTTTAACGGCGATAGCATCGATCATAATGCAGAAGGAGCTATAGAATGGCGCGTTCGACTAGAAATCAAATCGTGTCAGTGACTGCATTGTTGGCCGCTGCTAACATCGGCGGTGCGGTAGGCGTGAAATACTCCAGGTGGCGTTTCGCAGTTTGAATAAGATGCTCACCAATGACCTGGGTTGCTCACTCTGGCCAGCGCCGAGCGACATAACAAACCAGGCCAATTTACGATGCTTTTAGGATACGAATGGACCTCCGCTCCCGGTGGGAGCAATTTACACAGAGTCGTGATTTTTCGCGACGGTGCGGAAAAGGTGGGAAAGGTGCTGCCCCTGTCCAGCCGCGGCAATGCCGAACCCACAGAACTGTGGCAGCACATGGAACGCTATGAAACCGACAGTGGCGGCAACGTAATGTCTATTCCGCATAATGGCAACCTGAGTAATGGTTTGATGTTTCCTACAAAGGAACGCTATGGCGAAGGTTTGGTAGATGCCAGTACGCCAAACTGCGTGCACGCTGGGAGCCGGTTGTCGAGGTAACGTAGATAAAAGGTGATGGCGAAACCCATCCGCTGCTGTCGCCAGACGATGAGTTTGCGGATTACGAAACCTGGGATGCAGGAAATTTTGAAGGCGCTCCAAAGACACCCGATATGTTTTCATTCGAATATGCACGCTCTGCTTTAAAATCCGGATTAGAGCTTGGTCGGCAACTGGGGACCAATCCCTATCGATTTGGAATGATCGGATCCACCGATGCCCACACAGCATTGTCCGCCGTGGAAGAAAATAACTTTTTTGGCAAACATAGCGGCGTGGAACCGGGTGAGAAGCGTTGGCAGCACCTGGTGGGCCAGGCGGAGCGCGTGCTGTGCAGGGTTGGGAGCAAACCGCCTCTGGGTATGCCGCGGTCTGGGCGCGTGAGAATACCCGGGAGTCGTTGTGGGATGCGATCAAGCGACGCGAGGTCTACGCGACAACGGGTTCACGGATTACGGTGAGATTTTTTGGAAGTTGGGACTTTGATCCAACAGATGGCCGCACCCCGGATGTAGGTCAGCGCGGCTACGAAAAAGGCGTGCCGATAGGCGGCGAGCTGACAGCGGGGCCGGTCGGAAAAAGCCCAACGTTCCTGGTGGCAGCGACAAGGGATAGCATTGGTGCCAATCTGGATCGGATTCAGATCATCAAAGGCTGGCTCGATAAAGATGGCTCGACTCGGGAACAGGTTTTTGACGTCAGCTGGTCGGGTGCGCGTGAGTTAAATGAATCCGGCAGGCTGCCGCCTGTCGGTAGCACCGTCGATGTGGCAACCGCGAGTTGGCAGAACACCATCGGTAGCGCAGAGCTTGCCACCGTCTGGCGGGATCCGAATTTCGAGCCTGGTCAGAGCGCGTTTTATTACGCACGGGTTCTGGAGATCCCCACGCCTCGGTGGACGGCCTATGATGCCAAACGCTACGGGGTGGAAATGTCGAAGGAGGTGCCTATGGTTACCCAGGAACGGGCTTATACCTCGCCTATCTGGTATCAGGCCCAGTGAGCCCAAATGGGGCGCTGATCAGACTGCTTGTGAGCTTGCTGTTTGCCTGTCGTTAAATATCAACTATTAGTCGCCAAATCTAAATAGTAAGGGCTGTTCGGTTTGTACAATGGCGTTCTTTCGAAATATGTGGATGTGCAAGCATGCAAAACCAGGCTACAGCAAGCTACGTTAAGGTTTTTATAACCGGTGCGAGCGGTTTCATCGGCAGAGCGCTGGCGACGCGTTATCGCGAGGAGGGAGCTGAGGTTTGTGGTATCGACTTTCAGGCCGATAGCGAGGGGGGAGTGGTGGCGGGTGATTTGACCCGGCCAGAAGACTGGCTTCACGCCTTGGCGGGTGTAGATCTGGTAATCCACACCGCCGCCCTTGTTTCCAACACAGCCAGCATGGACGACGCCTGGCGAGTGAACGTAAAGGGCACGGCAGATATACTCCAGGCCAGTGTCGAGGCGGGGGTAAAGCGCTTTGTTCAGTTGTCATCAATTGCAGCGCTGGGCTTTGACTATCCCGATGGTGTCTCCGAGGACTACCCTCTAAGGCCGATGGGCAATACCTATGTAGACACCAAGATAGCCAGCGAGCACGCGGTGTTGGCGTGCCATGCATCTGGTCGTATGGACTGCACTATTATTCGGCCAGGCGATGTCTATGGGCCCGGCTCGCGACCCTGGGTGGTCCTCCCGCTGAAGATGATAGCAGCGGGAAAATTTCTCCTTCCTGCCCACGGCCAGGGCGTGTTCACCCCCGTGTATATCGACGACTTGATTGATGGCCTCGTGGCTGCAGCAGAGTCTGCTGTGGGCGCCGGTCAGATCTACCACATTATTGGTGATCAAGATGTCAGCTGTGAGGAGTTCTTCGGGTACCACGTTCGGATGCTGGGCAGCGATAAGCCGCCGCGAATGATAGCCACTGGCACAGCGATATTGGTGGCCGAAACCGCGCGCGTAATGGTTGGTCTATTTGGCGGTAAAACAGAGTTGGGCCGTGGCACCATCGACATGCTCTCCAGAAAAGGCGGTTATTCGATTGCCAAAGCGAGGGATCAACTGGCTTTTGAGCCAAAGGTGGACCTTAAAAAGGGCATGCAACTTACTGAAGAATGGGCCAGTATGACGGGGTATCTATAGGTCGGCTTGTCGCAAAATATCAATAATGAGGCGTATTATATCAAGTGCTTCGATC
>JBLHKV010000029.1:0-21614 GCA_047618115.1 Halieaceae bacterium
CCGCTCAATATTTTGAGAAATATCTTGTAGCGTGGTCAAATCTGGCCCAGATACTTTGATTCCGACTGGCGTCTTAATACCTGTCGATAACATGTCAATGCGTGTTTTTATAGGCATCGTCCAGGCGTTAGCGAGACCAGGGAATTTGATCGCCTGATCCATTTCATTCATCAACTCTTTGGTTGATTTGTCTGGATCTGGCCATTGATCTTTCGCTTTTAATCGAATCGTTGTTTCGATCATCGACAAGGGGGCCGAGTCGGTAGCGCTTTCCGCTCTTCCAACCTTGCCGAACACATGATGCACCTCGGGAAAGGTGTGGAGTATCCGATCGGTTTGCTGCAGAAGTTCTTTAGCTTTAGTAATAGAGATGCCAGGGAATGTAGTCGGCATGTAAAGAATATCGCCCTCATCCAGGGGCGGCATAAACTCGCTGCCCAACTGACTATAGGGATAAACGGTGATACCGAGTAACCCGAGAGCAAAAACAAGAGTAACTGCTCGCCAATTCATCGCCATCGTCAATGTTGGGGTGTGAAGTGAGTGTAATAATCTGTTGAGAGGGTTTTTGTGTTCGGCAATAATTTTGCCGCGCAAAAAATAACCCATCATCACCGGTACCAAAGTAACCGACAGGATTGCCGCAGATGCCATGGCGTAGGTCGCTGTGAAGGCGAGGGGACTAAACAGTCGCCCTTCCTGAGCTTGCATGGTAAAAATCGGCAGGAAGGAAACTGTAATCACCAGTAGAGAAAAGAACAGCGCTGGCCCTACCTCCCGACATGCATTTTCTACTGCCTGCCATCGTTCTGAGTTGTCGAGAGCTGCGCCCTTTTTTGCAGCACTGGCGGCGAGGTGTTTGTGTCCATTCTCTACCATAACAATAGCCCCATCGACCATGGTGCCAATGGTTATAGCAATGCCGCCCAGTGACATAATATTGGCATTCAGGCCCTGAAATCGCATCACGATGAAGGCCATCAGTATTCCCAGCGGTAACGTAATAATGGCTACAAACGCAGAGCGTGCGTGCAGCAAAAATGCGATAACGACCAGGCTTACGATTATGAGTTCTTGTATCAGCGAGGTATTGAGGCTCTTCACGGCGCGCTCAATGAGATCACCCCGATCGTAGACTGTGACGATTTCTACACTGTCTGGTAATCCAGCTTTGAGTTCTTCCAGTTTCTGCCTAACGCCATTGATCGTAGCGAGTGCGTTCTCGCCATAGCGCATGATAACCACGCCGCCGGCAACTTCGCCCTCACCATTAAGATCGGCGAGTCCGCGGCGTAGCTCAGGGCCAATATGCACATTGGCCACATCGCGGATGCGGACAGGTGTACCCGATTGATCCACAGAAACCGGTATCGAATTTATATCGTCGAGCGACGATATATAGCCACGCCCCCTCACCATATACTCAGTTTCGGCCATCTCGATAAGGCGTCCACCAACATCGTTATTGGAGCGCATGATGGCGTGCTTTACCTTGCTCAGGGGGATGTTGTAACGAAGTAGCGCATTTGGGTCCACTTCAACCTGGTACTGCTTAACAAAACCCCCTATAGCCGCAACTTCGGCCACACCGGGTACTGTCTGCAAAGGGTAACGTAGGTACCAATCCTGGAGTGATCTCAACTCAGACAAGTCGTGCTGACCGGTTCGGTCTACCAGTGCGTATTCATAAATCCAGCCCACACCGGTCGCATCCGGGCCAAGCGTAGGGGTTACGCCGGTTGGTAGTCTGCCGCCGACATAATTGAGAGATTCAAGCACACGCGAACGCGCCCAGTACATGTCGGTGCCATCCTCAAATATGATGTAAACAAATGACAGACCAAAAAACGAATATCCTCTGACTACCTTGGTTTTAGGAACAGCTAACATTGCGGTGGTTAACGGATAGGTCACCTGGTCTTCGACAACCTGTGGGGCCTGGCCTGGATACTTGGTTAAGACGATGACCTGTACGTCGGACAAGTCTGGAATTGCATCTAACGGCGAATTGACATATGAAAAGAATCCAAACAGCGCAACGATGACCGTGACCAGTATTACCATAAGTCGGTCTTTCAGTGACGCCTTGATGATGAAGTCAATCATGAGACATATCCCCGTGATTGGAGTGTTTCATTTCATCGTCAGCCGGCTTAGCCGTGTCTGTGGGCTGAACCATTTTCGCTGTTGCTTCGCGAAGCTTGGATTCTGAGTCTATAAGAAATTGCGCCGAGGAGACCACTATTTCTCCTTCGCTCAGTCCCTCAACGACCGTTACATATCCGCCAGACTCAACCCCGAGGCTCACCTTCCTCGGCACCAAGGTTCCGGGTTTAGTCATGACGAAAATCTGGTTGTAGTCACCCGAGCGAATCACGGACTCTGCTGGTATCACTATTTGATTCAGTTTCGTGTCCGAGTGAATGATTACATCCGCGAACATCTCTGGACGCAGTAATAAGTCAGGGTTGTCAAAGACCATGCGGATTCTGGTGGTACGTGTCTTCGAGGAAGCGTAGGGGTAGATATAGGCCAGGACGCCCTCGAATACTCTTCCCGGCACACTGGCAAGGCTCATCTCAACCTGATCGCCCTGTTTTACCCAGGGTAATTCATAGTCATATACGTCTGCATATACCCAGACCTTACTCAAGTCTGCGATTAGATAAAGCTCAGATGCGGGTGTCACATATTGGCCATTGCGCGCGCCGATTCGTAAAACTGTACCCCCAGAAGGGGCGTGAATGTGTAATTCATCCTTGATTTTTCCGGATTCCTCCAGCTCGCGAATTTGATGTTCAGCTACATCCAATAGCTTTAGTCGCTCCCGGGAGCTTTTCACCAATGCTCTGGCGCCGAGGCTGATGTCTTCAAAGCGACTATCTTTAAGTGCCTCCAGATTATTGAGAGCCAAGAGATATTCCTGCTGAGTGGCTACAAGCTTTGGCGAGTAGATGCTAAGTAAAATGTCGTCAATTCCGACCGGTTGTCCGGTTTTATCAATTTGAATATCTTTGACCCATCCATCGACCTTTGGGTGTAAACGCACTAGCTTTTCTTCGTCATAGTCCACTCGAGCAGTGGCCCTGATAGTGCGGCTGAATGCTCTGCGTTCGGCTATAGCCGTTCGCAGCCCAATATTGTTCTGCACGGTGGGATCGATGATAACGGTGCCAGCGATACTGGTCGATTCAGCATCTTTGTAGACAGGTATGTAGTCCATCCCCATGGAGCCTTTCGCGGGCACAGGCGAAGTAACCAGGGGGTTCATCGGGTTTCTGTAAAATAGGGGTTTGGCCTTCTCCACTGTTACGGTAGCCGGCATCATATTATTTGTGCCGAATATCAGATAGCCGGTTCCAAGGCCCAGGACTAGACATAGAGACGCGACAAAAATGGCTAGCTTATTCATATATATTCTCCTCACCGACGGCAGCTATTAGCTTGGCTTTTGATTTTTCGACGTCTGTAACAGCCTTCCAATAATGCAATTCGTAATTAAATAGCGTTATCTGTGATCTCACTAGATTCAGGAAATCGACTTCATCGACTTGATACCCTGCCAGCATAGATTCGGTTGTTTGCCGCGCTTGTGGCACGATGCCGCTGCCAAATAAAATGACCTGTTGAGAGGCGCGGTTGAAGTCCGTCACCGACCGGGATACGTCGGCCAACACGCGATTACGTTCATCGAGCAACGCGTATCTATTTTTGACCAGTTCACCACTGCGTTGCTTTACCGCCTCTGACTGTTTGGTACCCGCATACAGCGGGAGACTGACGCTGAACATAACTGAGAAAAAATCATCACGACCCCGGCCTAGCTGATCGTCATCACGATTGCCGTATGCAGCGCCGAGTTTGAAGTCGGGATAGAAATCTTTCCTGGCAAGCTTCAGCTGCGAATCGGAGGCCTCGACGACGGTCAATTTCTCGTTCAGGACAGGTCTGACTGACATTGCTTGCTGGTGCAATCTTGACTCAGGCGCCAGGGTGACTTCGGAATGTGACGTCAAGCTGGGGAGTTGTACTGGTGCATTAGGAGACACATTCATAAGCACGTTCAATTGTATTTCCTGGTTTCTTCGCATGGCTTGCAACTGAATTTCCTGGTCTAGCAACTTCGATAATTCAAGCTGTGCCAGGAGCACGTCCTGCTGTAATCCCTTGCCCACTTCATATTTCTTCTGGGCCACCTTTACAAATTGGCGCAACAAGGACTGATTTTGAAGAACCGTGTCCAGAGATCGGTCCAGGAAATATATCTCCCACCAGGTCATGGCGACATTCATGTCCAGGTGAAGACGCATTTCTTCGACCGAGTGGAAAGCCGCCTCTGCCATAAGTTCTGCTATGTCTTCACGAAGACCAAGTTTGCCAGGGAAGGGAAACATTTGACTGATACCCACTTGCATCTGGGTCATCGGTTCCTGGTTACGGTCAAATGAATTCCACGGCAGATTCATTGCATTCAAACTCAGTACGGGATCGGGTAAAGATCTCTTTTGAGGCGCTATGTGTGTCAATGCTTCGTAGCGTGCCTGCATTTGCGCAAGACCGGGGTTGTCAGCCATGGCGCTGGTTCTTGCCTGAGTAAGCGTTAATACCGATTGTGCTGCGAATACATCAGTCGTAAACACTTGAATGTAAATAGTCAGAGCTACCGTCGAAATAAGGTGGGGTAGCCCCTTAATCTTTGTCATTCTCGTACTCCTGATAGTTCTCCAGTTGGGTTTTCATATGCGAATGGCGTCGGCTTCGCACTCCTTTTCAGGAGCAAGACAGTGTATGGATCCTTCCGATTGCCCATCTCCATCCCGGGGCTGCCAACGGGCATCCCGGGCACGGCGAGACCGATGTCGTCAGCCTGGTGATCATTAATAAGAGCGGATATGTGATTCACCGGAACGTGCCCTTCAAACACTAGTCCAGATTGCTGATGTACCGCGGTATGACAGGATTGGTATTTGGGATTTACGCCAAACTTTTGTTTGATTGAACGCATATTTGAACTCTTCGGTATGAGCACGGAATAGCCCGCCTCTCGAACATGGGATATCCACTTGTTACAGCAGTCGCACTGTGGGTTCTTATAGACGACAAAATCTGCTGAAGGTTCAGCTGACGCAATCGGTGTAAATAGTAAGATTTGAAGTAGCATGATGACCGTTTGGGATTGCGCAAGTGTTGGCAGGGTGATAAATCCACCCAGCACCATACCTGGACCTACTTGTCTGTTTTTCATGTGAGTTCCCCTTTAGATAGACGCAACTCCGTCGCCAAGGTGGACAGTTTGCATCGAGTGTTTCTCATCGCATTTAACGGCGAGAGAAGCTCATCTCAAATTAGCTTGTATTGAAGAAAATTAAATACGCGGGGCACTGCCCGACGCGGTACTAGCTATGTCTTGGGGGACGGAAGGGGCTGGAAAGGTTTTGTGAAAGGTACTGTGTGTATATAGATGACTGTACTACAGGATGCAGCAAATCAGTGTCGGCAATGGTCATTGTGGTTGGAGCATACGTTACTGTTGCACAACAGGATAGGCATTGCACCATACCCATCTTGTCACAGCAGTCCTTCGAAGTAGATTGCGAAGCTGCCTCGGCATTATGGCAGTCACCATGCATCGCATCATCTTTAAGATCCACAGTGGGTAAGGCAGTTCGCTGTGCGTCATATTGTAGATTGTACTCCATCGAAGCATGTGGAGAATCAGAAGTATTGACCGTGCCAGCCAGCGATAACACTGGTTTAACCAGCATTAGCACAATTAGCGACAAATGTATTAACCGACTGCTCATCCGAGCTTCCCCCTACTGACGAACAGGAGTGTAGCACAGCACCGTTGAGCCACAGTTGACACACATCATATAATGCTTCTCCAATTACGGTGCATTGCACATCTTTGCCTACCCTTACAGGACACTGCAGAGTTGGAAACTATCGGTTGACCTTCCCGTGGGTGGAGGGTTTAAGGTACCTCGAATGGCTAATTCCATCCGAGACGAAAATTATCCCATGACTACTGATGGTGCTTATATTCACGCACTGCGCTATGCGTGGCTAAATCCGCTGTATGAACCTGTCGTTCGGCTTAGCACTAGAGAATCGGCGGTGCAGCAGGCCTTGATCAAAATCCTACCTTCTCCAGCGCAGGCCTCGTATTTACTACTTGAATTGAACTCTATCCTGCGTGTAGGATCAGAACTAATACAAGGTGTTATCGAGTCTTTTGGTTGCCGTCAATGAAAGTCAAGCCTGTGGCCCTCTTCCTGCTGATGTGGTTTACCTGCCAAAGCGCAGTAGTGTTGGCTGATGCATTGATTCCCGTTACTCACGACGATGTTGTCGTCGCTCTCGCTGCCCACTGTGATACAGATTTGGAATCAACCACTACTGAACAGCACAGTAGAGCGTATTCGCAGACGGCGCAGTCGTGTGGCCTTGAGTGCCAGTGCTGTGCCTCCTGTAGCTCGTTATTAACCGACAATGGCGAGATACCTGACGTATTTGTCTATCTCGGTGTCGCCGATATAGGTAACAGCCCCATGATACCCGCAGCTACTGCTGGCTCATTCTTTCGTCCCCCCATTTTCGTCTAATCCTGGGGCCAGTGTGCCCGTCGTTTTTGTAAGCGCCCCTTCAGGGGCAGTTCGAGACACATACGAGGATTAGACGTTGGATATTTCACATACGAGTACTGTCATCGCTGAGGATGCCTCCTCACCTTCACGACGCCGCTTCGTGAAAGGGGCGCTGGCGGGTAGTCTGCTGCTAGGATTAAACTCAAATTTGAGTTGGGGAAGGGATACTCAGCGGAGCACTCCAGAAACCCTGAGCGGCACGCATTTCGATCTTTCGATTGGCAGTCTCCCTGTCAATCTAACAGGACGTGAAAGCCTGGCGACATCTATTAATGGTTCGATTCCTGCGCCCGTATTACGCTGGAAAGAAGGAGAGAGAGTTAAAATACGGGTCCGCAACGACCTGGCGCAAGATAGCTCCATCCACTGGCATGGCATTATTCTTCCTACCGATATGGATGGCGTTCCGGGGTTGAGTTTTGGTGGTATCAAACCGGGCGACACCTTTGAATATGAGTTTGACGTCAACCAGAGCGGCACCTATTGGTACCATAGTCATTCCGGGTTTCAGGAACAAACCGGGATGTACGGGGCAATTGTAATTGACCCCCGGGAACCTGATCCTGTGTGCTGTGACCGCGATTATGTCGTGGTCCTTTCCGATTGGTCTGATGAATCGCCTGAGAATGTCTACTCAAAATTAAAAAAGATGAGCCACTACTACAATTTCCGCGAACGCACGGTTGCGGATTTGTGGGGGGATATCAAAGAGAAGGGCGTAGCACAGACTTGGAACGAGCGCTCCATGTGGAATCAAATGCGCATGAGTGATACAGATATTGCTGATGTCACCGGGTATACCTATACCTATTTGATGAATGGTGTCACGCCCGAGAACGGTTGGCTCGGCCTATTCAAGCGTGGCGAAAAAGTTCGTTTACGCTTTATCAATGCTGCTGCCATGACAATCTTTGATGTGCGTATTCCCGGGCTGAAAATGACAGTTGTAGCCTCTGACGGGCAAAACATTGAACCCGTTACTGTTGACGAGTTCCGCATTGGTGTTGCGGAAACCTACGATGTTGTTGTCGAACCCAGCGATGACAGCGCGTATACCCTATTCGCCCAAAGTATTGATCGGACGGGCTATACGCGGGGTACATTGACACCCGACGCGAGCTGGACCGCCGCGGTCCCTGGAATGGACCCTGCTCCGCTACTTGGGCACCGCGATATGGGTATGGGAATGGATCACAATATGCCTGGGATGGCAGAGATGTCCGGTATGCAGGGCATGGATCACAGCAAGATGTCTGGCATGGACCACAGCAAGATGTCTGGCATGGACCACAGCAAGATGTCTGGCATGGACCACAGCAAGATGTCTGGCATGGACCACAGCAAGATGTCTGGCATGGACCACAGTCAGCATGGTAGTAGCTCACGAGAAAAGGATAAAGCCGGCTATGGCAGCACCAGACCCATTACCCATGTAAAAAGTGAGTTTGGCCCCCACGTGGATATGCGCGCCGATAGCCCCAAGAATGGATTGAATGACCCCGGTATTGGTTTGCGTGACCATCAACGCTTGTACGGTCGGCGTGTATTGACTTATGCAGACATTTTTAACCTATATCCTACTATCGATCAGCGTGAGCCTGGACGAGAAATTGAGTTACACCTCACCGGCAATATGAGCCGTTACATGTGGTCGATCAACGGTATCAAGTTCGCAGACGCGGACCCGCTGCAACTAAAGTACGGAGAACGGGTACGCATCACCCTTATCAACGACACCATGATGACCCATCCCATCCACCTTCACGGCATGTGGAGTGAATTAGAAACAGGTAATCCCGAGTACATACCGCGCAAACACACAGTCATCGTACAACCTGGTTCTAAAATCAGCTATTTGGTTACCGCAGATGCTGTGGGGCGATGGGCCTATCACTGCCATTTGCTGTATCACATGCCGGGTATGTTCCGCGAAGTCAGCGTGAGTTAGGGAATCGATACCATGAAAATTCTTATGCGGAAAAAAACATTTTTATTGCCAACAATATTAGCGGTCATGCTATCGGTAGCGCCGTTGTCGATTATATCAAGCTCGGCCTTAGCCGCCTCAAAAGATGATCCCATACTGATATCAGTTCTGATTGATCAACTAGAAGTCCGGGATGACGAGGGCGGAAACCCTCTGGTTTTGGAAGGGCAAGGGTGGGTCGGTAAGGACCTGCAAAAGCTCTGGATAAAAACTGAAATCGAGCAGCTTGACGGTAAAATAGAGGAGGCTGAACTACAGGTCCTGTATAGCCAGGCTGTAGCGACTTACTGGGATTTCCAAATTGGGTTGCGCAAGGATTTTAGACCTACACCGGATCGAAGTTGGGCAGTGATTGGCCTTCAAGGTCTCGCGCCTTACTTCTTTGAGGTCGATACTGCATTGTTCATCGCCGAAAGCGGACGCACTGCGTTGCGGCTTGAAGCCGAATATGAGTTGTTACTAACCCAGCAGCTGATCTTAACCCCCGAATTTGAAATCAATATCAATGGGCAAAACGATGAAGCTCTCGGAATTGGCTCGGGTTTATCCGGTGTTCAGGCAGGTCTCCGACTGCGCTACGAATTGCGTCGGGAATTTGCACCTTATATTGGTGTGAATTGGTCGAAAGAATTTGGTGAAACCGCCGAATATTCACGCATCAATAATGAAACCACAGATGGTTGGCAATGGACGATTGGTGTTCGGGCGTGGTTTTAACACACATTGCAACAAGGTAGAATGCAGATGATCGAGATGAATCCTAAGTGCACTAATATCCAGAATCGGGGACACGACATGCCAAAATTCTTTATGACCTATTTCCTGTTCATAACCATGGGCTTGGTTGCCCTGCCTATCCAAGCAGAAAATGAGGACAATGATATAGCGCTGAGGAGTATCATCGAAGCGGTTCGGACCGGATGGATCGAAGCCGACGGCGCACCTTTTCGAAAGCATTTTCTGGATTTCGAGGGCGCTCGATATTTTGAGGGAGGCGGACAAAATACTGGCCTTACCGACCTGATTGAACACCATGTTGAGCCTGAAGGGGATGCATTTGAGGATTTCTCGCTTGTGTTTAGTAACATTGAGACGCACATAGAAAACGGTTTTGCCTGGGCACTCGTCGATAGTGAACTCATAGCTAAACTGAAGCGCGATGGTAGGGTGATACACACTAAGGGGCGCGGGACTTATCTATTCCGTCTGGTAGATGGTGAGTGGAAAGTAGTACATACCAGCAGCGCGTCCAGACCAGTAAAGAAGGATATATCTAAACACTGAATTTGAAATTTGCGTCCATATGTATCTAGACAACATTGGACAACGTCTTGCCAGTTTATCTACCCGAATTGGCAAAAAACCACGGATGATTACATACAAGCGACACAGATTCGGATTATTTTCGGATGATCCGTCGTGCTCAAAATGGTCAAGATGATGATTATTGACCACTTTGGCCACTAAATTATGCCTAAGAGTACTCGTTCTTGAGTATGGGCTACCCCACCCCAGAGTGTGATGGGGTAGCCCATAGGGGCGCAACGGAGAGTCTATTTAGCACTCAAATTTGGACGGTCAGCCCAATAACGTGGCACTGGAGAAAGACGACGCTAATCTGACGTTCACTATCAGCCTAGTGATGGTGTTACACTATACGCTTGGCATCAGCCCAGTTTCTCGACGACCGTGTCCTTGAACTAGCTGTTATGTGTCGTTATCGACTTTTTCGCTTTATGTTCGAAACGGTGAATTCGGATGTAATTTTTATATTTCACCAACAATATGAGTAAAGAAAATGAGTAAAGGAACAGTTAAATGGTTCAACGCCGACAAAGGCTTCGGTTTCATTACCCCTGAAGATGGCAGCAAGGATCTGTTTGTTCATCATTCAGAAATCCAGGCGGGCGGTGGATATGCGACATTGAGCGATGGCCAAGCGGTTGAGTTTGAAGTTGGTCAAGGCCAAAAAGGCCCTTGTGCAAATAAGGTTGTTGCTGTCTAAGCTGCAACATATAACAAGTAGAGCAACCGGACGGCTTTGCCGCCGGTTCTTTAAGCGTTTTATCCCAAGTAAATGAACGATGATGGCGGTAGTCCCGCTCCCAACCCGGCGATATAGCTAAACATTATTCTGTTTGCTTTCTCCAAGGGGATTACCTCCTACATTAAAGTTGAATGACGGCTTCTTTCTGCAACCTCATTAGAGATTGCCTGTATCTGCTATCCACCCAATTCACCGTAGCGGATAGTAACCGCTCGTTGTCCTCCCGGTGATAGATATATAGCCTACTTTGGGGTCCAGAAGGGTAATCTCCATTCAGTGTCTTAACATAATTTTCCTGAAGTGAGAGCGACTACTCCGCCATGTTGCGAATGGCTGCGCTGCCCTGTTTCTTAACGGCACTGTACACATAGTAGGTTTGGCCAGGGTTGAGGTTCAAATCGATCCCTTGACTGCCCTCGATGGCGGTCAAAATCTGCTTGAACATGTAAATTTCCTTAGTGTGTCTTGTCGGGAAGTTAACATGGGTCATGTTTTGACTTCGGATCATATTTATATCGGCTAATTTTCATTTTCATTGATAAATAGACTTTCAAGTGATCAGCGCTAGATTTTCCTCATGAGTTTTACTGTCCAATTTGTATTGCAGCAGAAATGCCACACCGACCAGAATTGAGGTAAAGAAAACAGCCACGTTGCTAAAGCCCAGAGCGAATACAATGTCGGCTGGGAGTTCGCCGGCCAACGCTGCATCGGGTAATTCGATTGCGGTGAGGAGGATGCCGGCAAGCCATATACTCGAGGCGACAGATAATTTACCGATAAAAGTTTGCGCAGATATACCCGCTCCCTCGTGGCGAATACCCTGTTGTTTCTGAACGTCCTCGACTATGTCGGCAATCATTGATGCCAGTAAAGAGAGGATGACGATGATCAGAAAGGTTTCAAAGCCGCTCACTACCTTCAGGTTCATCACTTCCAGGGTCCGAGATGTTCTAAGTTCCGGTACATGGCGATGGGTGCCAAGTGCCGAGATTATAATCGACACAAATATCAATCCCGCACCGAGCCAACTGGCGGCATGATGACCAGTCAGGTTCAACACACCGATGGGGTAATCCTGGGTGGGCTGCAGAAAGTATCCGTACATGCCGATGGTAAATGCTACACCTGCTAACTAAGCTGTCGACACCCTGGCAGACATCATGCGGGTTCTTTCATCGTAATCGCTGGATAGCTTGGGAATCATTGCGTTTGATGGAATATCGAAACAGGTGAGAGTTGTGCGGAGCAAAATCAGCAAAACAGTAAGATAGGCGAACCCAAATAAATCACTTGCCAATGCCCACTGAGGTGGATTCCAGAGAAAAAAATACAGTGCTGGCAGCGGCACAATGGTGGCATAGATATAGGGGTGACGCCTTCCCCAGATAGTTTTCGTGCGATCGGACAGCATGCCCACCAGTGGATCGGAAATCGCGTCTACAATTAGGGCCAGGGCCAGGGCCAGACTGACGAGGTAGGCCGGAATTCCTAGCACCTGATTGTAATAAATGAGCAGGAAGAAGGCCGCGGCGTTCCCGACAATACCCAGCGCGAGGCCGCCGAAACCAAAATAGCGAATAGTGGAGTTTGGTAAATTCACGAGTTTCTCCTGCCGTTTATTGTCGACGTACCCACGGCTTTTCTTCGGCTCACCTAACCATACTTCCGTCGAGCTTTCCTTAGCCATTACTTTCTAAAGTGCTACACTAGCGAGGCCCAAAACGATGGAAATATACAACAAATGAACAGCTTAAATTGGGATGCAATTGGGGCACTCGCCGAAGTTGTGGGAGCCGTCGGCGTCATTTTTTCTCTTTTGTATCTGGCACTACAAATCAGGACGCAGAATGTGCAGGCGAAGCTTACAGCGCGACATGAAATAGCGAGCGGATTACGGCAAGCTTCCGGGGTTTACGCCATGGACGATCTTACCGAAATTTTTGTCCGGGCGAATGAAAATTATGACGCCATATCCGAAGCGGAATCGGTTCGACTTATTGTCGTAACGACTAATCTTTTTCGCGCTTGGGAAGAAGCATTTCTAACGCAAAAGGATGGCCATCTTGGCGTCGATATGTGGGTAGTAATATCACGAGACTACACGCAAACAATGGGTGCTTCTTCAATGCGTCACATCTGGAGCATTCGCAAAGGCAACTACGACCCTGACTTTCAAAAATATGTGGATGGCCTTGACTCGCAACAATACATATCTCGGTAGAGAATAAGGCGAGTTAGGTTAGTTATCTTATGGAGAAGAAATAATGAAAATGAAGGCATTTTGTAGCTATCGTCAGTTACCTTGGTTAACTCGTATGGTTACCTGTCTCATCCTTTTGTGTTCATGGGCCGGCCCGGCATGGTCGAGCTACGCCATCTACATTGGCAAAAATCTAACGAGTGACGGCAGCGTCATGCTCGGTGGTTCTGGCGATGAACCCAGTAGTCACTGGTTGGAGGTGGTTCCAGCCCGCGACCATGCACCTGGAGCTACCATCACAGTCGGGGTTACTCCCAGCGCCAACATGCCTGGAGAGCTCACTCAGATACCCCAAGCCGAACACACCTTTCGCTATCTCACCATGGACTATTCAGAGTACGAGGGCTTTCCACCACCACTCACCAACGGCGGCTTAAACGAGCACAACCTGGCGGCGAGAGATGTGTGGTCGCCATCGCGGCCGGAACTGGTAGCGATGACGCCGAATCCACAACAAGGCCCGCAGTACAGCGACCTGTCGAGAATAGCCATGGAGCGGGCTCGTTCGGCGCGGGAAGCCGTCGAGATACTAGGCGCACTCATAGACCAGTATGGTTATTCCACCTATGGCGGCAACTCGCATTTATTCGCGGATGAAAACGAGGGGTGGGTGTTTATCAATTATGCCGGAGGCGAGGGGCTGTGGGTCGCGGAACGTCTGGGGCCCGATGATGTGCGAATGTCCTACCCCGGGTACATCGGCAACGTGCCGACCGATATTCACGATCGGGAAGACTATCGCGCCTCCAGTAATTTCATCAGTTTTGCCGTTGAGCAGGGTTGGTATAGCCCGGACGTCGGAGCGCCATTCAACGTCACACTTATCTACGGTGTCGACGAGGAGCGTTACCCGCGAAGCGAGATGGAGCGGGAGCTGCGAGCGGAGGCTCCGATCGATCTACGCCGAATGATGGATGCCGTGCGCGATCCGCGCATCTCCAAGGACTCTACCGGTTACGGTCAAGTGGCCCAGTTGCAAAGCAGCAGTAACAGCGAACTCAATCTGTTGTGGGTGGCCGCCACGCAATCAGTGACGGCACCTTTCATCCCGTACCGAATAGCGACGCAGTCGATTGCGCCGCAGTTTGGCAGACACCGATACCTATCTCACGGGGAAGCCGAGAGTCTATTGACGAGTGATTGGCAAATCTACGAGGGTACAGAATTTGCCCTGAGGACTTTCAAGCGTTTGATGTACTTTGCCTGTGATCGTCCCGGCGAATTTCTACCTGAAGTTACCCGCGCTTTCACCGCTTTTGAAGACCGCATGATTACAGAGCAAAACGAGGTTGTGAGCACCGCACAGACACTCTACGACGCCGAAAAACAGGAGCTCGCTCGAGCCTATCTAACCCGCTATAGTCACGAACGCGGTGAGGAGGGGCTACATTTGGGCAACGCCCTTCTACAAAGTATCGAAAGCCGAACCCGGGTGCAGTATGGGTATAGGGAGCCCACATCGGGGAAGCTAAGCGAAGTGTGGGGAGAGCGGCTGAATTGTCTTCCCAAAAATGGGAAAAAAGCGACTGTGAACTAACCGACTATAGTGGTTGTTTTTTCGATACTCCTTCTGATATTGGATGGATTTGCAGAGACCCATCAACATGTATATCTCGCTGTGGGAAGGCAACCACTACATCGCTTTCGTTTAGAGCCGCAGCAATCACAAACCGGAGATCACTCCGCACTTTTCGCAAGCCTCGCTCCTGGTTGGTCTCGATCCAAACCACCAACTCAAAAATCAGAGCGCTATCACCAAAATCATCAAAAAATACTCCGGCCTTGGGATCGCTCAATACGTCGTTATTAGCCTGTGCAACGCTCTCGAGAATAGTTCGAACCATCTCAACATCCGAACCATACGCCACCCCAACTCGTACGCTGGTTCGTGTTATACGGTCGATCAGCGTCCAGTTGACGACCTGATTTTCCAGGAGAAAGCTGTTTGGAACGAGGATTTGAACACCGTCAACACGCCGAATTCGAGTGAAGCGCGTGTTGACAGCCTCTACTGTACCTTGCATATCTCCGATTTCCAGGAAATCTCCGATGCGTACAGGCCGCTCCCACATCAGGATCCAACCGCTTATGAAATTATTAATGATGTTTTGCGCACCGAAGCCCACACCGATGGCAAAAGCACCGGACACAAAAGCGAATGCAGTGAGCGGAACGTTCAATAACTGTAGGCTCAGAATAACAAGAATTGTACACGCGCCAATAAACCACGCGCGGGTCAGCATCTGAACCAGATCCGGATCTTTTGCGTTGGCGTCCAGTTTCTTGCGTAACCACCCGGTGGACCACCTGACAACCATAATGCCTATAATGAGAATCAGCGGTACGCTGATCAAACTCATCCACAATATTTGTGTATCCCCGATGGTGAACGCTGCTTCGCTGAGACTCTCCATTCAAATTACCTTTCCGAGTTACCTTCCTACTCTCGGAAGGTAATCATGTATTATGTTTACTTCATTTTTGCAGGAAGACCACTAACATGAAATGTGTGTTTTGTGAGAAAGACATTCTACACGTCGGCGGCCTCGAACTGCTAGAACGCTGGAAAGACAACTCTGAGTCCACGCTATGGCTGGACCTGCAGGGTGAACTAGGAAGTGCTGAAAAGTCCCTTCTAGAAGAGCTCGGTTGCCACCCACTGGCGATAAAGGATGTCCAAAGGCAGCGTCACCCCCCCAAAGTGGAGCGGTTTGACGATCAGATATTTATTCTGTTTAGAGGCTTCCACACGTTTGATGAGCATCTCAATATGGATGGGCAGCAAATAGGGGTATTCCTCAGCCCGCGTATGATCATCACGGTGCACTTTGCTGAATCGGTCAGTATATCCGCCATCATGGAGTCGCACAATCTCGCCAGCTTGCTGGCGGAACCTAAGGTACTGGCCACACACTTGCTACACTTTGCGGCTGGCCGCTATCTGGAGGTCCTGCTTAATTTTGAGACCGAGTTGAGCCAGATTGAAGATCTTATGGACGCCTCGGCCTCCGATGAAGACATGCGACAATTGGTCTTCTATCGATCCCGTATCCGTAAGCTCAAGAGAACCTTCGACTATCATGAAAAACTAGCGCTAACGCTGTATCAAGCCGACTGGTGGGGAGCGACCGTTGGGTCAGAGCTACATCACAGTAGTCGGGATGTTTTCGATCGCTGTGAGCGACTACACAGTATGGCAGGTATGTACTATGACATCTGCGGCGACTTGATCGATGGGTATCTTTCTCTTACCTCGCACCAGTTGAATCGGACTATGCAAATCCTGACGGTGATTACCGCCATCTTTATACCGCTAGGGTTTCTAGCCGGGTTATACGGCATGAACTTTGAGTATATGCCGGAGTTAGGTTTCCGTTATAGCTACTTCATTTTGCTTGGAACCATGCTTTGCGTTGCTGTCACCTTGATTTCATTTTTTCGAAGAAAACGTTGGCTATAGCTAGATACAAACTATGATGAGAGCCAACACTTAACTTTCCATAAAGGATTCCAAGATGTCGAATTTGAAAATTAATGGATCTCGCTTATGGGCGAGTCTAATGGAAATGGCCAAAATTGGTGCTACTGATAAAGGTGGCTGCAACCGATTGGCTTTGACGGACCTTGATCGACAAGCACGAGACTTGTTTTGCAAGTGGTGCCGCGATGTTGGTTGTAGCATCACGGTTGATAAATTTGGCAATATTTTCGCTCACCGACCGGGCAGGGATTCGACATTGCCTGCGGTCTGTACTGGCAGTCATTTGGATACCCAACCCACTGGAGGAAAATTTGACGGAGTATTTGGGGTCCTGTCTGGTGTGGAGATTCTCAGAACGCTCCACGAGAATCAGATTGAAACCGATGCCTCGATAGAAGTCTCTGTCTGGACCAATGAAGAGGGCTCGCGATATGCACCTGCTATGCAGGGCTCCGGAGTTTACGTTGGACGATTTAATTTGGAAGAGGAGTGGGAGAAACGTGATGTAAACGGAGTACGTCTAAAAGATGCTTTGGAGAGCATAGGCTATCTAGGCGATGCAGAAATTGGGAGTCGCAACATAGCCGCATTTTTTGAGGTCCATATTGAACAGGGCCCCATTTTAGAGGATCAAGGCAAGGAAATCGGCGTGGTCAGGTTAGGCCAGGGCATGCGCTGGTACAACATTACCGTTACGGGTCGAGAATCTCACGCTGGCTCGACGCCGATGAGGTTGAGAGCCGACGCTCTGGTAATTGCATCTAAAATAGTTTGAGAGGTCGAGGACATCGCACACAGATTTGCACCTAACGGTCTTGGCACAGCGGGCTTTATGGAAGTCTATCCCAATTCCAGAAATACCATTCCCGGCACGGTCAACTTTAGTGTAGATCTTCGCAACCCCAATGCGGATGTACTGGCTGATATGGATCGCACCTTGAGAGAATATTGTGAGGATCTTACAGTTTCACGCGGTGTAACCATCGAAGTAGATAATTTCTGGTATTTCGCCCCTGTCGAGTTTAGCGCTTCAGATAATGTAGAGCAGTCAGCATTGAAACTTGGTTATTCGCACATGGATATTTTCGCCGGTGCCGGGCACGACGCGTGCTACATGGCGGATATCGTTCCATCTGGCATGGTGTTTACACCTTGTGCAGGCGGCATCAGCCACAATGAGGCCGAATCCACTACGTTGGAGCAGTGCGAGGCAGGTTGCAATGTTTTGATGCACGCTATGCTGGCCCATGCGGGTTGTTCGGAAGAAACATGACCAAAAATAATCGGTCGGTTCTGGTCGTTGGCGCCGGCGACGCTATTGGCAGTGCCATAGCGCGAAAATTTTCCCGGGAAGGTTTTCAGGTGGTAGCCGTGCGCCGCAATGGCGAGAAGTTGGAGCCCCTGGTCGCCGAGATGGCCGCGGAAGGGCATACCGTCCACGGGTGGAGCTGTGATGCGCGCAAGGAAGATGCCATTGTGGCGCTGTTCGCTCGCGTTGAGAATGAAGTGGCGCCTATTGAGGTGGTGGTGTTTAACATCGGCGCAAACGTACCGATGAAAATACTGGATACCACTTCCCGTAAGTTTTACAAAATTTGGGAAATGGCTTGTTTCAGTGGTTTTCTTACCGGCAGAGAAGCTACCAAATACATGCTTGAGCGTGGGGAGGGCACCATAATTTTCACGGGCGCGACGGCCAGCGTGAAAGGTTCAGCGGGATTCGCAGCCTTCGCTATGGCCAAGCACGGATTGCGGGCGCTTGCCCAGAGTATGGCCCGAGAATTGGGACCACAGAATATCCATGTATGCCATGTTGTGATCGACGCCGCTGTGGACACGCCCTGGATCCAGGAGAATGTGGTGCCACATATGGATAAACGCCAGCCTGATGATATCGTAGAGCCCGATGCTATCGCCGACACCTATCTGCAGCTATACAACCAGCCTCGCAACGCCTGGACCTTCGAGATGGACCTGAGGCCCTGGGTGGAGACCTGGTGAGTCAATTTAACAGGAGAGCGCCTTAATGAATTTTTCTGACGACACTAAAGGACTGTATTTGAATGTGGCTAGCTGGTCCACGCGCATCGTGGGCTCGCTACTAGCTGTTATATGTACCGCGTTTCTCGCGTCTTGCCAGCTCAGCGCGGAGGCCCTATCGATTTCATCATCGGACTCCAATGCTGAGGTTATTAAGAATGTCATGATTGTCGATGGCACTGGTGCAGAGGGCTACATTGGTCACGTTCGCATTAAGAATGATAGGATAGAAAGCGTAGGTAATTTTCCCATTGTCGATACCGACAGAGTCACCGATGGTCATGGCCTAACCCTGGCGCCAGGATTCATCGATACCCACAGTCATCATGATTCTGGCCTTAATAAGGCACCCGAGGCAGTGGCGGCGATTTCTCAGGGTATTACTACCATCGTTGTGGGTAATGATGGCGACTCACCGCAAACTATGGCTCAACTAAAAGAGCAGCTCATCGCGTCACCTACTACGCTGAATGTTGCCGCTTACACCGGCCACGGCACAATCCGTTCCAAAGTTATGGGCGAGGACTACAAACGCACAGCGACTGCGGTCGAAACCGGGGAGATGGCAGCACTAATAAAAGAGGAGTTGAGAAACGGATCTCTTGGGCTTTCCACTGGTTTGGAATATGACCCGGGCATCTATTCGAGCGGAGACGAAATACTCAGCCTGGCAAAGACTGTCGCTGCAGGGGGTGGGCGCTACATCAGCCATATGCGTAGTGAGGATCGAGCCTTCGACGCGGCACTTGAAGAGCTTTTACAGATCGGCAAAGAAGCGGACATACCGGTTCAGGTCTCCCATATAAAACTGGCCTCCACCGACCTTTGGGGGCAGGCCGCGAGGGTCGTACAGCGACTGGAACGGGCGCGGGCAGAGGGTATTGAAGTAACAGCAGACATTTATCCCTATACATTTTGGCAGGCCACGTTGACGGTGCTTATGCCAAATCGAGACTACAATGATCTCGACGCTGCGCGCTATGCACTGGAAAAGCTTGCGCCCGCCGACGGGCTAACGCTTGTTACCTATGCTCCAAACCCAAGCTTTGTCGGGAAAACTGTGGCCGATATTGCGCGCGAAAGAGGAGCCAGCAACGAGGAGACCTACCTCCAGCTCATACGCGATGCCTATGCAGTCACATTCCCCGCAGAAGTGACTGACGGGCCCGATGGCAGTCCGGAGGTAGTCATGGGGGAAAGCATGACGGAGGGCGATATCGCGACACTGCTGGGCTGGTCGCACACCAATCTGTGCTCTGATGGATATGGCGATGGGCATCCTCGTGGGCATGGCGCATTCCCGCGGGCGATACGTCAATTCGTGCGCGAACAGAAGCTGTTCACCATCGAGCAGATGATTCACAAAATGACGGGGTTAAGTGCATTACACATGGGGTTTACCGACCGCGGAGTGATACAGCCTGGCAAGGTGGCGGACCTGGTGTTGTTTGACACTGACCTCATCGCCGACAAGGCAACCATTCAGGATCCCAAACAGCTGTCCGAGGGCGTTATTGGGGTGTGGGTCAACGGTGCTCGCGTCTGGCGTGAGCAGAGCGTAACTAGCGCTCGCCCAGGCAAATTAATTACTCGTTGGTAATTATTCTCGGTGCCATCGTGGTTCTCGTTTTGCAAAAAAAGCTGCATTTCCTTCCAAGGCATCGGGTGAGGTCATAGCGCGGATCATTGCTTCGTTGGCGTGGCTAAAGGCATCTTCAATAGGCATGTCAATTTGACGGTAAAAGGCTTCCTTCCCGTGGCGTATACCCTGTACGGAATTTCCGGCTATTTGCCCGGCTAATTGACGTGTTCTCGCTAGAAGTTGTTCCGGGGCCACGCTTTCATTAATCAGGCCTATGCGCATCGATTCATCCGCAGAAATGGCGTCGCCGGTTAGGGCCATGGCCATAGCGTGCTTGCGGTGAATATTTCGACCAATGCCAACAAGTGGAGTAGTACAAAAGCCGCCCATGTTTACCCCGGGCGTGCAGAATGTCGCTGTCTTCGCGGCGATGGCCAGATCACAGACTGAGACCAATTGGCAGCCAGCTGCAGTCGCGGTACCTTGAACACTGGCGATCACAGCTTTTGGCGAATGCAGGATGCCGAGCATCATGACTGCACATTTTTCAAGAATACCGCGTATGCGTTGTTGCTGTGATTCGATGTCCTCTCCATCTTGCTTGGCCATTTCACGTAAGTCATGCCCGGCTGAAAACACCGGGCCAGCAGCGCCGATCACGATGACTCGTACTTGTGGATCAGCGCCGGCACTGTTCATGGCCTCTGTCAGTGCGTCCAACATGAGTATCGATAGAGGGTTTCGCTGCTTTGGTCGGTTCAGGGTTAGCCAGCGCACACCATCGTTGGTTTTTACCTCAACAAAAGGACTTTCATCTGTAGCGGTCTCAGACATGCTTTAAACCTGTATTGGAATAGGTGATCAATACAAAGTAGCGGACAAGTATAGTCATGGCAAGTAGTGCTTATGGCTATCAATTAATAATAATGACACACATAATGTCATTATATGTTCAGTGGTTGCGGCCTTATGATATGATCGGGTCAGTGACCTGGCGCAACAGCCTGGGGAGTATCGTGAGTAAAATCGAAAAAGAAGTTGAATCCACAGGTAATGCCCCTGTTCTCGATGGACGTCGTCTGCGTACTAGACGGAGTCGGGAGGCCATTATTGAAGCCGGCCAGGCGTTGATTGCCGAGGGTATCTTGGTGCCAACGGCTCAGTTGATATCAGAGCGTGCCGGGGTAGGTATTCGATCCTTCTTTCGTCATTTCCCCGATATGGAAAGCCTGTTTGCCACAGTTGAAAAGCAGGGTCGGGAGAGTGTGGAGGCCCTATTTATAGGTGGCGATCGCGATGGCACCTTGAGTGAGCGAATTCTCCACGCTGTGGAACGGCGTGCCGACGGCTACGAAGATCAAAGAAATGCTATTCTCTCGACGGCGGCCCAACGCTGGCGTTATGAGATTTTGCGGAAAAACTATGCGCGTTATCAACGCGGGTTGCGCAAGGATCTTGAAGGCTGGTTGCCAGAACTCAAGGCTATGTCAGGTCCCGAGCGAGAGGCTGTCGACGCGGTTGCCTCCGCTGAAATGTGGCTCAGGTTGCGGGAACACCAGAGTCTGAG
>JBLHKV010000030.1:0-21493 GCA_047618115.1 Halieaceae bacterium
GGCTTCCAAAATGTCTCCGCCTACATTATCGAAGAATATATCAACCTTGTTGGGACATAGTTCACCTATGCGTTGATCGACGTCTTCGTTCTTGTAGTCAATCACTTCATCGAACCTGGCAACATCTTTTAGCCAAGCACACTTCTCGGGGCCGCCGGCAATACCTATTACGCGACAACCCTTAATGCGTGCAATCTGCCCGGCGACAGAGCCAGTGGCACCGGCCGCCCCGGACACCAGCACAGTGTCACCGGGTTTTGGATCACCAAGATCAAGCATGCCCCAGTACGCTGTGATCCCGGTAATACCCATAGCGGACAAAGCCAGTTCCGGCGTGACACCCTCCGGTATTTTGCTCAAACCCATAATGGGGTCAGCGGGAGACACCACGGTAAAGTCCTGCCAACCGCCGGTCGTCTGCACCAGATCGCCCTCGACAAAGTCTGGGTGGAGACTGACACGGACCTGGCCAACGGACCCGGCCCTCATCGGCGCGCCAATCTGTACCGGCGGCAAGTAGCTTTCTTTGTCTTCCATCCAGCCGCGCTGCGCTGGGTCAAAGGAGAGGTAGAGGTTCTGCACCAGCACCTGGTTGTCTTGCGGCTGTGGCACAGGCTCTTCACGGTATTCAAAGTTGTCTTTACCAACGCTTCCCTGCGGGCGCTTTGCCAGCAGCCATTGACGGTTTAATTCCATGTAGAAGTCCTCTTCAATGAATGAATTACGCGCGTGCATGTGTGCGCCATTTACGGGAATTTAGTCGTCACTACCCTGCTGTGTATCCCTACATGCACGAATTGCTATAGAATTTGCGCTTTGAATCGAAGTCTAACAGGTAGCCCATGAATCCACAGCCACCTTTTCCTGAGCCTGGGAGCCCTTCCCTGTGAGCCCGGGTTCTGAACCCGCCGGCACTTTGGATGTCGCGCTGGCGCATACTGCTCGTCTGCTTGAAGTTGACCCCGTGCTGGCAGTTGAACAGGCGCTCGAGATACTCAACTCCGCGCCGGAACACCCGCCCGCGGTACTGTTATTAGCCACGGCTTACCGACGCGCGGGTAATCCAGCCGCTGCTTTGGAGGCATTGGAAACCCTGATAAGCGCACAACCCAACTGGGCGGCGGCGCACTTTGAGTACAGCATCACGCTCGCCGGTACCGGTCGTGGTGATGAGGCCATGCGCGCGTTGCGTAAAACCCTGCAGTTGAAGCCATCACATCCGCAGGCCTGGCGCCAGCTCGGCGATCATCTCATGGCCACAGGAGACTCAGAAGCTGGTGATGCAGCCTACACCCGCCATATTCAGTGCTCCTCACAGGATCCGATGTTGCAGCGTGCCGCCGCTGCCATGATCGACAACGATATCCCTAAAGCCGAAAGCCTGTTGAAGACCCAGTTACAAAATAGGCCAACAGATGTTCCCGCCATGCGGATGCTGGCAGAGGTAGCTGTGCGTTGTGGGCGCGATGACGACGCCGAAAAGCTACTGTTACGCTGTCTGGAACTGGCACCCAGCTTCACATCGGCACGCTATAATTACGCCGTTTTGCTGCATCGGCACAACAATTCAGCGGCCGCGCTGGTCGAAATCGAGGCGCTCTTGAAGGTTGAGCCCGGCAGCCCCAGTTATCGTAATCTCTGCGCGGTTATTCTCAGCAGAATCGGTGATTACGCACGTTCAAGTCAGATATATGCGCAATTGTTGACCGAATACCCAGCAAACGCCAAGGTTTGGTTGAGCTACGGCCACGTGTTAAAAACTGAGGGACGCCAAGAGCCCTGCGTCGATGCCTACCGACAGAGCATCGTCCACAACCCGGCTTTTGGCGAGGCCTACTGGAGCTTGGCCAATCTTAAAACTTTCCGTTTTACAGCGGTGGATCTGGCGGCCATGCGAGAGCAAATATCGCGTCCTGACAGCGCAGACGAAGACAAACTGCACTTCCATTTTGCCCTGGGCAAAGCCCTGGAAGATGAGAACAGCTACCAAGAATCCTTTGAGCACTATACCGCGGGCAATGCACTGAACCGTGCCGGCAGTCGCTACGACGCCGACCTGAACACGACCAGGGCCAAGCGTTTACAAACCAGCTACTCGCGGGAGTTTTTTGCCGAGCGCACGGGCTCGGGCTGCAGTGCAGTGGACCCCATTTTTATCGTGGGCATGCCGAGAGCAGGCTCCACCTTGCTGGAGCAAATTCTTTCCTCCCATTCACTTGTAGAGGGTACCACCGAGCTACCGGATATGATCTCCATGGCAAAGGACCTTCGCGAGGAGGCCGGCTCCGAAGAAATAGCGGCCTACGTCGAGGAGCTCGGTTCAAAGAGTTCCACCGAGTTACGTGCGCTGGGCGAAGAATACCTGCAGCGCACACGCATCCACCGCAAGACCGACCGACCATTTTTCATCGATAAAATGCCTAATAACTTCCTCCATATAGGCATGATCCACCTGTTGCTACCCAATGCAAAGATCATCGATGCACGACGGCACCCAATGGGCTGTTGCTTCTCCAATTTCAAACAGTATTACGCGCGTGGCCAAAGTTTCAGTTATGGACTGGAAGATATGGGTCAATTCTACCGCGACTACGTGGAGCTAATGGCACATTACGACGACGTTTTGCCGGGTCGCATTCACCGTGTCATCTACGAGCACACCGTCGAAGACACCGAAGCCGAGGTGCGTAAAATACTGGATTATTGCGGATTGGAATTCGAGCCGGGTTGCCTGCGCTTCTTCGAAAACGCCCGCCCGGTGCGCACCGCCAGCTCTGAGCAAGTCCGAAAGCCCATCTTTCGCGAGGGAATGGAACAATGGCGGCACTATGAGCCGTGGCTGGACCCGCTAAAACTGGCCTTGGGCGACGTCCTGAAAAGCTACCCTGCGACACCCTGAACAGCAGCTTATTTCGGCGGCATTATTACACTAGCTTAACGAGTGGCATCCGGTGTACCCTCGCTGCAATATTAATATAATAGGGTCACCGCAATGATACAGAACCACTCAAAGAGCGCTGCACACGCTAACAATGCACACCGTTTTGTCCGTGCACCGCTGGCAGCTGCCATTATGTTGCTAAGCCCAGCGTTGATGGCCCAAAATTCCGGCCAGCTGGAGGAAGTCGTCGTAACGGCGCAAAAACGATCGGAGAACTTGCAGGACGTGCCCATTAGCCTGCAGGCATTGGGAAATGAAGCCATCACCGAACTCAATATACAGAATTTCAAAGAATACGTGCAAATGCTGCCCAGCGTCGCCATGACGCCAAGTCTCGGCGCAGGCTCCAGTTTTTCCCTGGTTTACATGCGTGGTATCGCTACGGCTGGCGATGGCCAGGCCACCACCTCCCAGCCCAGCGTTGGCATGTACCTCGACGAGCAGCCTTTGACCACTATCCAAGGCAACCTCGATGTTCATATGTATGACATCGCTCGAGTTGAAGCGCTGGCAGGCCCTCAGGGCACACTCTACGGCGCCAGCTCACAGGCAGGCACCATTCGGATAATCACCAACAAACCCGACCTGCAGGAATTTTCAGGCGCCATTGGCGTTGAAGGCACTATGGTTGATGGCGACGACACCGGCTACCTTCTAGAGGGCTATGTTAACGCGCCAATCGGCGACAACATGGCCATACGCCTGGTTGGTTGGTCGCGCTCCGACGCTGGCTGGGTAGATAATGTGCTAGGCAGCCGCACCTTCCCCGGCCATGAAGATGCCGGTACCTGTGGCGATAACTGTAGCGCCGATGACATCACCATCACCAACACCGAATATGCCGAGGACAACTACAACACTATCGACACCGTGGGTGCACGAGCTGCGCTGCGGATTGATTTGAACGAAGACTGGACGATCACCCCGCAGATCATGGTGCAAAAGGCCGAGGGACAGGGGTCATGGGGCGACGATCTCAGTAGCTTCGTCGCAGGCGATAACGACGTCACCCATTTCCAGAAAGAATTTACCGACGATGAATGGTATATGATTGGTCTGACCGTAGAAGGCAAAATCGGTAACTTCGACCTGGTGTACTCCGGCTCTTACCTCGACCGGGAAGTCGACGGCTCCTTCGATTATTCGGATTACTCCTACTGGTACGACACTATTTACACCACTGGCTATTACGCTGACCTGCACTTCGCCAACACCGGTGATCGCGCCTTCCCCAATCAGTTTTATCCCGACCAGGCTGGCTCCCGCATCATGGGTGGAGCACGCTTTACCAATGACGACAGCTACACCAAAAAGAGCCAGGAACTGAGAATCAGTTCGGCGCCCGAAGAGCGCTTGCGCTATATGCTGGGCTTTTTCTGGCAGGAGCAGGAACACGACTTCGAACAGCACTGGGAGGTAGCAGGGTTGGCCGATATTATGCTGATGAATCAGGATGAACCCAGCGGCACTCAGTTTCCCGACACGGTCTACCTGAACAGCCTGGATCGCCTCGATAAAGACAAGGCCGTTTTTGGCCACATCGCCTACGATATTAGCGACGACCTTGAGCTCACCGTCGGTGCACGCTTTTTCAAGCCAGAAGTTTCGGTCAAGGGTTTCTTTGGCTTTGGCCAAGGCTTCAGCCCTTGGTCTGGTACGGGCGAAGGTCAATGTCCTTCACAGGCACAGTCCGGGGGTGACAAACCTTGCCAAAACGTCGACAAGGGTATTAGTGAAAGCGAAAATATCGCTCGCGTTAACCTCACCTGGAAGGTTAACGACGACGCCATGCTCTACGGAACCTGGTCTGAAGGCTATCGACCCGGTGGTATTAACCGTCGCCCCGGTGCCGGCGAGTATGTCTCCGACTTCCTGACCAACTGGGAGTTTGGTTGGAAAACTCAATGGGCAGACAATACGCTGCAATTTAACGGCGCTATTTTCTTTGAAGAATGGGAAGATTTCCAGGTCGCTTTTACTGGCGCAAACGCGATTACCCAGGTAGCTAATGGGCCAACAGCAGAAGTTATCGGCCTCGAGTCACAATTGATCTGGGTGCCAATCGATGGGCTGAGGCTGTCTGCATCAATAGCCTATTACGACACAGAGTTGCAGGATGACTATGCCAACTTTGATTCAGACGGAAATATTACGAAAATCCTGGCACCCAAAGGTTCCGAGTTACCCGTTACGGCCAACTTCAAAGGTAATGCGATAGCTCGCTACACCTTCGATGTATCAGGCTTCGAAGCGCACCTCCAGGGTGCGCTATCCTACGAGGGAGAACGCGGCTCCGATATGGACCAGACAGCCAACGCCATCAGGGGTGATGTTCCAGCTAACACCGTTCTCGACCTGAGCGCCGGCTTCCGGGGTGATTCCTACTCTGTGGACCTGTTCGTCAAGAACGCCACCGATGAAGACGCGCCTTTATATCTCACCAGCCAGTGCGCCGCGGGAACCTGCGGAACTCAGAACTACGGCGTACGTGTACGACCTCGTACCATCGGTCTGAAGCTCACCAAGGAATTCTAACTCCCGCCTCTACTTGTCACTCCGACCCAATTGTTGCGGGCGGAGTGACAGCACCCACAACTGATGGCCCGGATGACGTTCTTAACGTCCAGGGGCGTCCCCCACAGACAGCGTATAGTTTGCAATCTGCCAGACAGCCTCTACAGGGTAAGCGCGGGTAAGTTGTTTTACTGCCAGTATCTGTCTGCATCATTTTAAAGACTTCGTTCAATTGTGTTCTCGCAACGATGCCAGGGCTGCGAGCGCGCTCTCACGCGCGGCCTTGTGATCGACAATAGGATGCGGGTAGTTTCCACCAAGGGTGATACCGGCCTGTTGCAGCGCAGCGGTGGGGGCTTCCCACGGGCAGTTCAGGTAACGATCAGGCAGCTTACCCAATTCAGGCACCCATTCACGAATATAATCGCCATGGGCGTCAAATTTCTCACCCTGAAGAATGGGATTGAAGATACGAAAATAGGGCGACGCGTCTGCCCCACTGCCGGCCACCCACTGCCAGCCACTGCTATTATTAGCCAGATCGGCATCCAGCAGGGTATCCCAGAACCATCGCGCTCCCTCACGCCAGTGAATCAACAGGTGTTTGGTGAGAAAGGACGCAACTATCATTCGCACGCGATTATGCATAAATCCGGTGTGCCACAACTCCCGCATCCCCGCGTCCACCATCGGATAACCCGTTTGTCCGGTTTGCCAGGCCAGCAGTTTTTCTTGGTCCGCCAGCCACGGAAATTGACGAAAAGGTACCTTGAAGGCCTGCTCGGGTATCTCGGGAAAGTGGTGCAGTAGATGATGTGAAAATTCACGCCAACCCATTTCGCTCAAAAACTTGTCAACCTCGCCCTCTGTGCCCGGGTTACTGCCAGCTGCATAGCGTGCCTGATGCCAAATTTCACGCGGTGATATTTCACCGTAATGTAAATGGGCCGAGAGCCGAGCGGTGCATTTGAGTGCGGGGTGGTTGCGCCCTTCACTGTAGTTATTGACCCCTTCGAGCAGGAATGTCTGCAGTTTCTCACGCGCACCAGTCGCGCCTGGCGACCACATGTGTTGCCACTGCGCGGCCCAGTCGGGTGCTCGCGGGCAGAGCTGCCAGTCATCCAGATTTTCGCTGATAATGGTCTCCTGCCACCACACAGCAGTTGCTGCCTGTGGTTGCGGCAGAGCAGGCTCTGCCCTGGCACGGCAGCTGCGCCAGAAAGGGGTGAAGACCTTGTAGGGCTTACCGCTAAGGTTAGCTATAGCTTCTGGCTCGTGCAGCAATGCTCCGCCATAGCGCTTTACGTTGATTCCTTTTGCAGCAAAATGCTGGTGTACCCTGCGTTCCAGATCGGCAGCCCAGGGTTCATACATACGCGTAAAGTAGATATCCTCCGCTCCGGTTTCCTGCAACAATCGCTCGAGCACGGCGATTGCATCGCCGCGGCGCAAAACCAAAGTGGCACCGCGTTGGGACAGCTCGGTGGTCAGTGACACAAGGCTGTGATGCAGCCACCAGCGACTAGCTGCGCCCGGCCGCCATTCTCCAGCAGCCTCATCATCAAGGATGTAACAGGGGATGATGGGCCGCCCGGTGGCAGTCGCGGCATTGAGACCTGGCAAGTCATCGAGACGTAAATCCTGACGATGCCAAAAAATAATTGGATTGTTCATATTGGTTATACGCGAGCCGCGAGCTCTGGGATCACTCAATGGTGCATATCTTCACGGCAACGCTTTGCTGGCATTGTAGTCGCCACAAGGTTAATCCAAATCGGATGCTTTCGCGTATCTAAAGCTACTCACCAAATTTTATCGCCTGCCAAGGAACTCTCGATGCAATTGACCTCTGAGGACTTCCAATCGATGGATAGTCGATATCGCGCGACTCTCGCCAACTCGCTGAGTGGCTTTAAACCGGCAAATCTCATCGGCACCTGCAACACAGCGGGCCAGACCAACCTCGCCATCATGAGCTCGGTGTTGCACTTGGGCTCGCACCCGCCACTGCTCGCTCTTGTCATCAGGCCAGACTCGGCGGAACGACACACACTGCGGAACATACTGGAGATGGGTTGTTTCACTATTAACCATGTCAGTGAGGCCATAATCGACGCGGCCCACCAAACTGCTGCACGCTATCCGCAGGACGTTTCCGAGTTTGATGCCACCGGACTGGACACTCTGTGGGATGACGAGTTCGCTGCACCGTTTGTCGCACAATCACCAGTGCGACTGGGTTTGAAACTCCGCGAGCACCAACACCTGAAGATCAACGATACCAACCTGGTGATTGGAGAAATCGTGTTGGCGTGTTTACCCGGAGAGGCGGTGTCCACTTCGGGGTCACTGGATATCAATGCTGTTGGCAGCATCGCGATCAGTGGGCTTGATACCTATCATCGGGGACACCGCGTCAAGCGAATGGCCTATGCAAAACCAGACCAGTCACCGCAGCTTGTGCGGGATTGAGCCCCGCCTCCGTCACCACCCAGCAATAGAGACCGAGAGCATGACTGATAAAAAGAGGTTAATTGACGACATCCTCGACGCCGATGAAGCAACTATAGATAGCTCATTGCGCGGTAACGCCCTGCGCCGAGCCACCAGCGCAGAGGTGCCACGCACCCTGACCGCTTGGGAGTGGGAGGAATACTACCGGATGCACGGTGTCCCTGAATCGCATATCAATGCTAGCAGCAGCCCTAACGTTGGCTTTTGGCAGCGGGTTCGCGCGTGGTGCCGTGGTGATAAATAAGTTTGCATGGGGAGTATGGTCTTGAAGCACGGTAATCCGCAGGGTAAGGGCCTGATTCCGGTTCTTGAATCGCTGGAAGCGCTGCGCCAGCTGCCGGCTCGCGATCGATCCAGTCAAGAATGGCTACTCGACTATCTGGCTGGGGCGTTGGTAGTTTCGGCGAAATTTTCGTTCAGGCCACTCCCCAACCGGGCCTATTATCTTTATTGGTGCGAAGGTGAGTGGTCACTCTCTATCATCTCACCTGCCGAGTGGGGCGATCGCCTGCATACCAGCCCTGTTGCCCAGTGCACGTTGCGCGATGATTACAGCTGGAAGCTATCACCGCACGAGGCGGTAGCGCACAACCCCGATCTGCTGACCGCTCTCGCTACCTTCCAGGCAGGCTTCATGACCTTCATTGACACTCCCATACCGCTGGTCGACAACCTCCCCTTCTGCCAGGCTGAACTGCCCTGGTATCCGCGAGTCATGGCACTGGGCCTGTCAAAATCCTTAAAGGTTTCAATGGATCGCGCCGGCACCGGCAACCAGACCGGGCAGGCTCTCCTGCAACAGGTTTCGTACACAAAGAACTTGCTACTCGAACAGAACCCGGTACCCGGTCGGCTCTAGCAACTGCTCCAGCAAGGGCGCGCAGGGACTGGTCAATTTGAGGAAAGCTATCGAGTCAGCCCGCGTCGTTCCGGGGTTGATCAAGACTACCGGCTTACCCAATTCGTGGGCCCTGCGACAAAAGCGGTACCCTGAAAGTACTTGCAACGAACTGCCTATCGACAATAGTGCATCGGCTTTTGCCACGCTGTCCATGCACCGTTTCACTCGACTTTTAGGAACACCACCACCGAAAAAAACTACATTTGGCATTAGCCTTCCCGCGCAGCGCTCACAAACTGGTACGTTCACATTGTGGATGTAATGGTCGGCCAGATCGGCGTCACCGTCAGGTAAGGTTTCAACCGCGAGGTTAAACAGCGCTGGGTTGTTTCGCTGTAACAGGATTTGAATCAGATCGCGTTTATACGTTGCACCACAGTCCAGGCAGTTTACCTCGTCAAGGCGCCCGTGCAGGTCCACCACCCGCCGACTGCCGGAGCGCTGATGTAAGCGATCAACATTTTGTGTGATAAGCAGCTCTACGTGTCCGTTGGCCTCCAGTTGCGCCAGGGCACGGTGGGCGGTATTGGGCGTTGCCTGACTCACCTTCGGCCAACCCAACGCAGAGCGAGCCCAGTAACGCTTGCGCGCAGCGGGCTGCTCGATAAAATCCTGGTGCTGGATGGGGTCACTCTGCTTCCAATTACCATCTTGATCACGGTAGGTGGGAATTCCCGAGGCGGCGCTAACGCCTGCGCCAGTAAGCACCACTAAGCGCGGGTATCGGGCCAGAAAGTCTTGAAGTCTAGCGATGTCAGGTGCAGGCTTTGTCATTGCGGAATTATACACACTGGCGATTTCGACAGATTTTTTCGGAACGCCGCCCCTGTTGTGGAGTCATATCCTGTTGATGAGAACCAAATGGAGTAATCCAGAATGAACATTCTGCTAAGCGGCGGTACCGGGTTTATCGGCACAGCCCTGGTTGAACAGCTATCCGCTAGTGGGCACCAGGTTATCATACTAAGCCGTCAGACCCGGCCGGATCGGGGCCAGTGTCGGTATGTCGGCGATCTCGATGATATCCCCCAAGATGAGCCTATTGACGCCATTATCAATTTGGCCGGCGCCTCCATGGCAGGTAAGCGTTGGTCGTTGCGATACAAACAAGAACTTGTTGCCAGCCGTGTGGAAACAAGCCAGGCGCTGGTGCAACTTTGTGGTCGCCTGAATATGGCCCCCAGCGTATTTCTCAGCGCTAGTGCCATTGGCTTTTACGGTCCTCACGCCGATGAGGTGCTTGATGAAAACGGGGGCAGCACAGACTGTTTTTCCTCTGACCTTTGTCGGCAATGGGAAGCTGAAGCAACTAGGGCGAGCAAATACGGTGTGCGCGTCTGCGTTATGCGGCTTGGTGTAGTGCTGGATCGAGAGGGAGGCGCCATGGTCGATATGGCACGACCTTTCAAAATGGGCGTAGCCAACTGGATGGGTGGTGGCGAGCAATGGCTGAGCTGGGTACACCGTGCGGATGTCATTGCAGCGATCCTTTTTTTGCTGGACAGGCAAGACCTGTCTGGTCCTTTTAACATCACTGCTCCGGAATCTGTCACCAGTCGCGGCTTTTGTGCCGCCATGCAACAACACTACCGCACCTTTGTTACCTTACCCGTACCAGCCTTCGTCATGCGCTTACTAATGGGCGAGGTGGCCGATGAATTACTGTTGAGCGGACAAAGAGTTACTCCTGCAGCGCTTGTCGCCGCCGGTTTCAAATTCTCTTATCCGGCACTGGATACCGCCCTTGAAAACATCGTAAATACTGAATGAAGCTGTGCGTCAGGTAACGATGTCAGTATCGTTAATAGTCCGCGCAACAAATTCCCAGAACGTCGGCGCCTCGCCTAGCGGCGCCTGTAACGTAAATGTAACACCGGGTAGTTGCCGGCGCAGAGCTTCGAAGATGTTGGGAACGTCTACTAATAGATGTGTGCCAGCAGCAAAAAACAACGGTATGACATTGAAGCTGCGTATACCCAGTTGATACTGCTGTTTAACTGTATCTTCGAGGCTGGGCTTGGCCATCTCCATATAGGCCAACGTTGCTGTTTGCTGTAACTGCGATTCTACCGAGGCAAGTCCGACTTGAAATGTTTCGCACCAGCGCGGATCACGGCTACCATGGGCTAGTAAAATACAATGTGACCCGTTCATTGGTCAATTTTCTCCAGCGGTATTTTGCCCGGAGCCTGCACTAAATCTGCCATCAGCCGTACATGTGAATCGGCGGCGTTCAGGCACGGGATATAATGAAATGTCTGACCACCAGCCTCTAGGAAATAATCCCTGTTTTCAACGTCGATTTCCTCCAGCGTTTCCAGGCAATCGACAGAAAAGCCCGGGCAAATAACAGCGACATGCTTTATCCCCTCATGGGCTAATTCTTTCAACACCACACTAGTATAGGGTTGCAGCCATTTTGCTTTGCCAAAGCGCGACTGAAAGGTCGTTACAAGCGTATTGTCAGGCAGGTTAAGCTGGTCCCCAACGAGGCGACTGGTCTGGCTACAAAAGCAAAAATACGGATCCCCCTTATGCAGATAGCTTAACGGCGTGCCGTGGTACGACAATAAGAGCCGATCTGGCACGCCGTGCTGCTCAATGTGCTGGCTAATGCTGTCGACGATTGCCTGGACGTATAGATCGTGTTGGTGATAACCGCTAATAAATTTCAACTGGGGTACCCAGCGATACTGGCGTAACTCCGTGGCGAGAGCATCGAAAGTGGAGCCTGTCGTCACAGCAGAGTACTGCGGGTACAGTGGCAGTACGGTTATGTTTCGAGCATTAGCCGCAGTTAAGGCTTGCACGGCGGAACTTATCGATGGATTGCCATAGCGCATACCGGTGCATACAAGATAGCTACCCGGACCGTGAGTGAGGTCCAATACCTGCTGTAATTTTTCCGCTTGATGCAGCGTTATCGCCAGCAAAGGCGAACCTTCAGGTGTCCACACTTGTTGGTACAGCGCTGCCGAGCGTTTTGGGCGCAGTGGCAAAATAAAGAAATGTAAAATACACCACCACAGCAGCCTTGGTATTTCTACTACTCGTGGATCAGCCAGAAATTCCGCCAAATAACGTCTTACCGACGCGGTGTCGGGAGCGTCTGGGGTACCGAGGTTCGTTAGAATCACGCCTCTGGGTGGCGCTTTTTCCTGCCCATGCTGGAAGTCAGTTTGACCTTGGTAGCTCATCGTCTATTCCGTGAATGTCGTTTATAGCTGTTATACGTTTAATAGATGTGAATAGATGACTTTTAAAAAATATAGCGCTCATTTCACAATCTGGGCGATATTAGTACCCTATAGAGTATTACGTAACATCAACTCCCTGGGGTGGGGCTGCATATACCAGGACCTATCGATGTACTCACTTGGGCAGCGTCGAAAATGGTGTCGAAGCAGTGTAATCGGCACGATGAGCGGCAGATAGCCCACACGATAATCCTCTATCGTTTCTTTCAACCCCTGCCTATCATCTGCGTCCAGATCCCGCTTCAAATAGCCCTGCACATGCATAAGCACATTAGTGTGATTTTTACGTGATGCCGGTTCGGAAGTGAGTTTACTAACTGCCCTGATATAACACCGGGCGTATTCTTCCAGATCCATTTCTGCAATACCCGCCACCAATTGGCCAAGCTCGCGAGCCTTGCTTTGGCTGTGACTCATATAGATCAACTTATGACGAGAGTGAAAATCAACGAACTCACTGCGACCGGGGTTGTTGGCCAACATCTCGCGCCAGCGATGATAAAGAAAGACTCGGCCAACAAAATTCTCCCGCAAATGTACGTCACCAAGTCTACCCTCTTCTTCGGTCGGCAAGTCTGGAAATTCTCTGAGAATCTCTCGAGTATATATGCCTACACCGGTACGTTCGGGCATATCTTTAAAATAAACTTTCACACGCTCCATTCCACAACTCGGTGAATCTTTCTTGAAAATATAGCCCGATAATTCAGAGATCCAGCCAAACTGCTGCTGCGCAGATTCAGTCAGCCGACTTGTTACGTCAAGATCGGCATTCTTGGTGCCAATACAGCGTACATTCCCCTCCTTGCTGTCCTTAACCAAGCGAATTGGTTGCCTGGGAATACCCAAACCAATCGAAACCTCGGGGCAAAAGGCGCGAAGAGAAAAATAATTTGAAAGCGTACCAGTAATATAACTGTTGTTTTTGTGACCACTATCAAATCGCACCCGTTCACCCAGTAGGCAACTACTTATGCCGACCGGTATCTTTACACCCTGATCGCTCTCGACCGAGACCTCGTCTGTATCTATGGTCATATTTTCATCCCTAGTCCAACACACCCTACCCCAGTAACCCACCAAAATGGTACCGCACCACCACTGCACATGTATAGATGCCCATGCACAGGTATGAGGAGATGACCAAGCCATTTGCAATGTCTGATTTAGGCGCCAGCGCTTTCTCATATTCCCGGCTGGCCTTGGCTTGCAGACCTTTCTCGGTTGATGCCGAAAGCCCGTCACCGAGTCCAACCTGGGAGATCTGAAGCGAATCGAAGCAATACTGCAAGGTGCGCTGGGCGCGCGTTATCATACCTATCTCTATCCAAGTGATGGCGGAAACTGATCCACATTACGAACAGACACGTACAAAGGTCGATAAGGAGAAACCCGACCATGAATCAGAGTAGAGAAGAAAAAACCGGCCAAGCCACTAATATGTTGGCGAACATACTCCCTCTAGTAGACAACTTCCGTTCGCGCGCCGAACAAACCAAACGCGACCGTCACCTACCTGATGAAAGCGTGCAAGAACTTCAGGACACTGGTTTTTTCCTGGCTCTGCAACCCAAAAATTACGGAGGATTAGAACTCGACCCGCAAGATTTTTTCCTCATGCAGTCTGCAATCGCCGAGGGTTGTATGTCTACAGCGTGGGCCAGTGGCATTATTGCCGTCCACGCATTTCAGCTGGCATTGATGGATCAACGCGCCCAGGAGGACGTCTGGGGAAAAGATATCCACACCCGCATGTCATCCTCATATGCCCCGCTAGGTAAGGTAACACCAGTCGAGGGCGGCTTTCAGCTTAGCGGACGTTGGGGCTGGAGTTCAGGCTGTAATCATTGCACATGGGTACTGCTCGGGGCCATCGTGCCAGATGAAGGCTATCGCACGTTTCTACTACCCATCAGCGACTATGAAATCATCGATACATGGAATTCAATGGGTCTACAGGGAACCGGCTCCAATGATATTGTAGTAGATGATGTCTTTGTCCCCGACTATAGAACCCATAAGCAGGCAGATGGTTTTTCAGGGCAAAACCCTGGCATTCAAATTAATACAGCCCCGCTTTACCTTTTACCGTGGGCCCAAACTTTTATTCGAGTCGTCTCGACACCCGCCATCGGGGCAGCGCGTGAAGGCCTGCGCTTATACAAAGGTATGGTTACCGGCAAAGCCAGCGGCGACATCACCAAGCTGGCTGGAGATACGAGCACGGTTGAGCGTATAGCAAGCGCAGCCAACATGATTGATGAAATGGAAGCCTTGCTCTACAGAAATTTTGACAAAATGATGACCACTGTAACCAGGGGTGGCCGCATACCGCTGGAAGATCGCGCCCTCTATCGCTACCAAGCATCGCTCGTAATCGAGAAATCCATAGCGGTGATCGACTCCCTGTTCTCCTCCGCCGGGGGTTCTTCTGTATTCACCGGCAGTCCAATTCAACAGCGCTTTCTGGATATTCACACGGCCCGCGCACATGTCGCTAATAACCCGGTACCCTTCGCACGCAATTACGGAGCCATCCATTTAGGAGCAGACAATCAGGACCTCTTTATCTGACGTTTAAAATTGTCATCGGCCCTACGCACTTTCGCTGCGGTAAGGCTCCATTACATTTTCCGCATACCAATTGATCATCGCGATTCTTTCATCAATGTTCTGTGTGTCGGGCTCACCGTCATAGGGATTACGGAAAGCGATTACAACCTCCGTCACACCGATCGACTCAAGCTTCCTTAGGCCCTCTACCGTATAGGCTTCCGCAGTCATCGCATGGTTTTCAAAAGGCAGGTGGTCGCGTTGGTATTTACATCGCAATCCATCCACCTCCTCGATCATTGCCTTCAACTCTTCGTAACTGGAACCTGCCGAAACCCATCCATCACCGAGTCTAGCTGCGCGTCTTAGAGCAGGTTTTGCATGGCCACCCACAAGAAGAGGTACCTTAATGGTTGGCACCGGGCATAACTTGATCGGATCAATCTGGAAAATTTCTCCATCATACCCAAAGTATTCTCCACTCATCAGGCCGTTAACAATTTCCATCATTTCGTTCATACGCTTACCACGATTTTCCCAGGGTATTTGCATGGCCATAAAATCTTCTGGCCACGGGCTTATACCCACCCCAAACCCAAAACGATTGTTAGTCATGATGGCCAAACTGGACAATTGCTTGGCGACACCAACGGGCTGGTGAACCGCCAGCTTATATACAGTGGTGGTAAATCTGAGCTTGCGTGTAATGCCGGCTAAATAGGGAATTATCACAAAGGGTTCAACAAAAGGTACGCCATCCAGAAAATCACGAGAACCATCATCATTATAGGGATAAACGTCAGAGCCTTCTTGTGGGTAACAGATACTGTCGGGGAATGTGAACGTATCAAACCCGGCATCTTCGGCGGCTATAGCCAAAGGTTCGTAGTGATCTGCAGGACACATTGTAGCGTGGTAGGCGAACTTCATCAGATTATCTCCTATGGGTATGATCGTAGTTCATACGCTGATCAGGCCGCTCTGGATCAGAATATAACTTATAGAAAGGCGGAGTAACTGATGATGTTAGGCAGAAATCAGTGGCCTTGATCCATCGATTCGCTTGCTAAGAGCTCACGCACCATTTCGACCCGCCGGCGGTTAGCGCCCATATCACTGATACCCAATCGTGAGGAAGAACGCACGTGAATAAGACCCGCGGTCTCGTCGTAGCGCAACTGCACATCGTCACTAAAATGCATTAACGGCGTCTTGGTCACCGCCTGCAGAAAGTCACTGGTATCGTTCTCAATGATCCAGTCCTGCTGGGTGGCAAGCCAAACCTTTAGTTCGCGCCACTGGGTTAGCGTGGCCAGAATCGGATCGATGGCCTTGTCGCCATCACCGCTTTCACTATTTACGCAGTTCGGCAATAGCCCACAAATAGGCAGCCCCGCACCCGGGCCAGGTTTTTTCGGCGCGCTGGTGCAACCAACCAGCAAAACCAGAGTCAAACAAATTGATAGGTAGTGGAGTTTCATGCCACTACTTTAACCCGAGCTGTCGTAAATAGGGAACTGGCAAAATTAGCGTATGAGCATATCGATCTTTTCAGTGCGGTTGCAGTGCATACCCATATTACTATGTGCCGCTCTGCTACTGCACTCACACCCTAGCCATGCCGAACTGGATCTCGATACATGGGATTTTCTGCTGGAATCCGCCGTCACCGACGGTGAAGTCGAGTACCGCCTATTGGACAACAACCCAAGCTTCGACGCGCTTGTAGAGCAAATTGCCCAAACCGATATCACCGGCATGACTGCTCCCAAAAAACTGGTGTTTTATATCAATGCATACAACATTCTCGCGGTCCACGGGATCCTGGACGGCGGCTCACCGGAAAGCTTGCTGGGCAGGTATTTTTATTTCAAACGCGATACATACCGGATTGCCGGTGACAAAATTACCCTATTTCAACTCGAGCACCAATGGATTCGGCCATTGAAGGAGCCGCGAATTCATTTCGCAATCGTTTGTGCCAGTCAGTCATGTCCAGTCTTGCAACGCAAAGCCTATAGGCTGGACACCCTCGACGAGCAGTTGGAGTCAGCCACCAAGGAATTTATTAATAACCCAGAACGCAACCACTTTGATAACGACAAGAGGCTGGCCAAGCTTTCCAGTATATTTAAGTGGTTCGAGGACGACTTTGCCGAGGCTGCCGGTTCACTTCAGGCGTATCTGAGCCCGTTGGTTGAAAACAAAGTCGTCGCAGAGCGGCTCAAGAATGAGGCCTTCCAGATCGAGTACTTAACATACGACTGGCATCTCAACGGCAAACGCTGATCTCCACTAGCGTTTCCAACCGCGCTCAAGACCACAACATAAGTGGTATTTGCCCAAAGGCGGCCATATCCAACCACCACGCCAAAGTGAATGTCGCTGAACAACCGACGACCCAGGCTAACTTAGCTTTCGTCTTGTTTTTATAAAATTTGAACAGCGTCCAGGCCATGGTCAAAGGAAATAAACCAGTCACAATGGCTAGCAGTCCACCTGCCAGTGTTAAATCCCCCAAAGCCATAAAAGACTGCGTAAAAAATACTGGAATGGGTAGAGCTAACGAGACCACTCCAAAAAAACCGGGGGCTACCGGATTTTCCTTGATTTTCTTAAAACCTCCAGCACAGGTCACAACACCAACGAGAAAGATGCACGCTATCCCCCCAAGACCAAAAGCCAACAAACCCATATGCCAAAAGGCAAATGTAGCATTGACTCTCTCATAGGAATTAAAGCCATCAGATATGACTTTTACTCCATTACTATCTTCGTAAAAAACATGTGAATTAGTAGTCCGATCCGTTGACCGATAAAGGTTTTTTCCGCTGTAGACCAGGTGCCTTGTTTTAGCCTGAAAAGAGGTTAAATCGAGGCCTGCTCCATCAGCATCTATGCTCAGCTGCCTTAACCCAAAAACCGTATCAATATATTCGAATAGCTTAAAACGAACAGACGATATTTTATAATACCCTGTCCATTCATCTATGTTTGGTGGCAGCTCTTCCGCTACGGGCATCTGCGCCGGAGCAGGTTTTAATGCCTTAATAAGCAAGGCCGTTAACTTACTATAATCTGCAGTTTCACTATCGGTGTTTACGCTGTAGGCAAAGGCTTTCCTCTCTTCATGGTAAATACAAAAGACTGCATAGAAACCTATTATGCTGCCTGTATGGCAATAGCCGACCACACCGTGACGATCACGCCTGGCCAAGCCCAATCCAGAACTTGCTTCAAGATTGTACTGAAATGAGTCTGTGCTCGTTGCCCGCCCTCTCTCTTGTAGTAATTGCGTGCTTATGAACGCAGTGCCATCAGCCAGGCTGCCGTCGCCCATCAGAAAAATCGCCAGGCGCCCGAGGTCTTTTGCTGTTGTGGTGAACTGACCTGCAGGGCGCAAAAACATAGGTGGTGCGGCGTAAGGTGTCAGCAAATCCAAATGCCCCCAGGCAAGTTTATCCACTGCTTCTGGTCCTGACTGGGTAGTATATTCAAAAGTACTATCAGTCATCCCTAGCGGGCGCAGAAGATTTTGGTCCAGATACTCTTCATAAGACAGCTTGGTGACCTCCTCGATGACAAGGCCCAAAATCGTATAACCCATATTGGAATACGAATATCGTTTTCCCGGTTGAAACTGAATTTCTATGGGGGCGTCCGGCAAGCTGTTATAGAGGCTCACATCTGCTGTTGGTCGTTCGCTAAACAATTGCCAGAAATGAGCATCTTCCATACCAGATGTGTGATCCAGTAAATGCCGCACCGTAACCGGCGTGCTACTTTCCCAGGGGTTATCCAGCTGCAAGTCGGACACATAATTTTTGGCCGGTGCATCGAGATCAATCTTCGCCTCGCTGACTAATCTTAGAATGCCTGTCGATAAAACTGTCTTGGTCACCGAACCCACATGAAAACGAGTATTTGAGGAAAATGGCCGCTGTGATTCGGCGTTAACAAAACCGGCCTGACCGGTCGCAACGCCACTATCTGGCGACACGAGCATCCATGCTATGCCAGTTAGCTTTTCTACTTTGAGTGTTGCTTCGATGTTGGATTGAAGCTCATCCTTCAACGCGGCAGCTGACGACTGCGCAACAGTTGGTAGGCACAGCAAGAACATCAATACTACCAGGGGCATTTTCACCACTCCCATCGTTATCTCATCGCAGCTCAGCTTCCGACTCGTTCACGGGCGCGGCTGTCGTCAGCCAGAGGCTTATCTGGAGCCTTGATGATCGCGGGCTTGTAGGCTGGCCGTGCGAAAACGTCGCGGACCATGGGCGCAAAGAAAGTCAGTGATAAATTGGGGTAGTCCGGATCAAAACTGGATTGATCCCAGCGTTCACAAAAGTCAGCGCAGTCATCAAAATACTTATGCCCGACGTGACGATCGCGTTTGTGTTGATCAAAACCTTGCAGATGCTGACCATAATAGAGCATCTGAAAATCACCGTGTTTTTCGACAACCCAACGACACTGTTCGCGCACAAAGGGCCTTAATACGGTAGCCGCGTATTCGTCGTGATTGTAAGGAGCATGAATATCCCCTACATCGTGCAGAAGGGCCGCTACTACCCAGTCTATGTCCGCCCCGTCTCGCCAGGCCCGTGAAGCTGACTGGAGAGAGTGCCCCAGCCTCGTTATCCGATAACCGGAGAGGCCCTGGTCAAGTTGTTCCAGTGCGGCGAGCAATCGATCCGCGGTTCCCCTGGTGTATTCAATCTCGTGTTCGTTAAGAAACTCGTATTCCTCGCGGGTACCGTCTTTCATCTGGGTAAAGCCTATTTGCTCCATTTCGGAACTCCTGGGTGTTGGGTAATAATTTCGTCTGTAGAGCTGCCTACTATTCCACGCGCATGGGTTACAATCCATCGTGCAAAGCCCGATGCTCCTTCATCGCATCTAAATACCGACTCAATATCAATTCGCCGGACCACACATATGCCTCTCATTCGCCTGATACTCGGCAAACTTATTCTTTTGTTCAACTGGCTGTTCATCCCCAGCAGTGTCGAGCGTGATGCAGACCTGCAAGCCGGTGTCGATCAGCAGACCGCTTCCTTGAAACTATACCAATACGAGGCCTGCCCTTTCTGTGTAAAGGTACGCCGCGCCATGAAAAGACAAGCTTTGACCATAGAAATCAAAGATGTGAAACGCAATGAGTCAGCCAGAATGGAGCTAATGGCTGGCGGCGGCCTACTAAAAGTACCCTGCCTTCGCATTGAAGATGAACAAGAGCAGCTTGAATGGCTGTATGAATCCTCCGATATCATTCGTTACCTTGAGAGCAGGTTTAGCGATCTGGAAACAAACGTCCCTGGTTAAAAGGGATTGAGCGTGTAACCCCGCTGCTGAAGCAGTGCGTTTGCCGTCATTGCCGACAGAGATATTTTCACCCCATCGGGCAGGTCTGATTTCTCTATACCCATATAACTTGCAGATTGCCCACAGAGAATTATTTGTACATTCTCTCCGAGCAGCAACCCGACCAACTCAGTATTAGACTTGGACAACAGATCCAGCCCCGCTTTGCCGTGTATTACCATTGCAACGTCTATGTTATCCAAGGGAACCCCGGCGCGAACATGCATATTGATAAACCGGGCTACCGTATTGAATTGGCCGTTAACCTCCCCCTCATCAGCGCCCGCGGAGATATCAAACACCACCTTGAAATGCTGTAATTTTGGGTGTTCGAGGCCATTTTCTACCCTAACATTCTCGCCATAGTCGGGGAATACAGGCCCCTTATTGAAGCCGCCTATCCCGGCGTAAGAAGATATCGTGAAGCTGAAAAGTATGGCAAAGAGAAGATGCTTAAGCATAAAAGTGTCCGATTGGGTGTCGTGGGATTACACGGGTATCGCGTAACTCATTCAAGGTAGGGCCTACTTTACATCTATTTTTGCATCTCTTAAATCTTGGTGATATAGTGTACTATAACACTATACTAACACAAACCTGGAGAGAAAAATTATGAACCGTATCAAGCTTCCCTTAACCGCCGTGGTACTCGCTACTGCGTTATCTGGTTGCATCTTCGTTGATGGCGACCACGATTGGGACAATAAAGACTGGCGTCATGAACAGAACGCTAATCTGGACAAGATCAGTGAGCTCGAAATGGGAGCTACGCGATCGTCGGTGAAAGCTGAATTGGGTACCCCGCACTACACTGAGGCCTTCGTCCAGCAGGGCCAGGAGTACCGGGTATTGTATTACCGAACTCAACACCGTCACGCCGATGGTGAAACGTCAAAAGACGAAACCACACCGCTAGTGTTCAAGGAAGATCAGCTTATCGGCTGGGGCGACGATGTTTTAAGCGCCATCCGTTAGTCAGACTAGCTTTCCCTATAAGGGTTCCTCAGCACCGCTCACCTTCGCAGGTGGCTGGTGCTTTAGTTTATAAACGCTACGGACCTCCGGAGGTTCCGCAAATTGATGAGGTAGAAAAGCCAGCGCCCCAAGGTCACCAAATCCGGCTGTGAGATGCAGATTTATAGTTTGCCGTACAGATCGCAAAGGCCATGGGTGGTAAGGTGACGGCCGTTGACAGTGGCATCAAAGAAGATATGTTGCGTAGTATTGGGGCTGATCATTTCATTGACAACAGCCAAGAGTATTTCACAAGAATTGACCAAAGTTATGACATTATTTTCAATATAGTTGTTTTATCATCAGGCTTTCGATCAGGGGCGGCCAATTCACCAATACCAATATGGGGATTAAAGTTGGCTAATATTGTCATTGTGTAAAACCTCAACTTCCGACAATCTCTGTGCGAATTTTTTGCCATATACACAA